>NZ_JAPZSS010000071.1:0-34337 GCF_027532015.1 Microcystis sp. LE19-131.1A
AAGAAGGAAAAAGGGCTGTTTTTTTTGTTGATGCCGCTCACTTCGTCATGGGAGCATTTCTCGGTTTTGTTTGGTGTTTTGAGAGACTTTTTGTTAAGTCACCGAGCGGGCGTAAACGCTTCAATGTTTTAGGAGCATTAAGTGCAATAACTCATGAAGTTATTCTGGTTACTAATGACACTTATATTACGGCAACTCAAGTCTGTGAACTTATTGAAAAAATAGCTGCTTTAGGACTAATGATTCCCATCACTCTCGTATTAGATAATGCCCGCTATCAGAAATGTAAAATTGTTGAAGAATTGGCTCTTTCTTTGTCAATAGAGCTGCTCTATCTGCCGTCTTATTCACCTAATCTAAATTTAATTGAAAGGCTGTGGAAATTTGTCAAAAAGAAATGTTTATATGGTAAATATTATGAGAACTTTTCTGACTTTTCTTCAGCTATTTATGAATGTCTGAATGATGCCCATCTGAAACATAAAAAAGAACTGGATTCTTTGCTGACTCTACGATTTCAGAAGTTTAATAAATCTCAGATTATGAACGTCTAAAGTATACTTAGCAATCCCCAACTAATCAAGGATTACTCAGGATACTAACCCGGACTTTTTCACCATTCTGCAAAAGTTTACTACTATTAACGACGAAACGCTCCCCCGGTTCAAGTCCAGTGATAATTTCTACTTGACCGTCAAGCGCTTGACCGAGACGAACGGGACGTTTTTGCACTTGTGAGTTAGACTCGGAAAGGACGAAAATGGCTGGGGATTCCCCCTGACTGACAATTGCTGTTTCGGGGACAATCACCTGAGGGGCAGAATTATTATTAAACCGTACCCGGGCCAATAATCCCCCTTTAATTAAACCATCCCCATTGGGTAGAGTAATCTCCACGGGAATCCGCCGGGCCGTGCCTTGGCTGAGGGGAAAAATCCTGTTGATGTGACCGGAAAAATTTCTCTCACCGAAAGCATCAAGGCTGACATTAACCGTTTGTCCTAAATTAATCGTTTTTAAATCCAATTCCGATAATAATACTACTACCTTGACCTGTTGAAAATCACCAATTTTGAGGACTTCATCGCCGATACTGACTAAATCCCCCGGCTCTTTTAGTTTTTCTATAACTATCCCCGTCGCCGGTGATTTAAGAATAGCGTAGGCCTGACGTTGTTGTTCCTGAGCGATGACCGATTTTTGGGCGGCAATTCTGCCGATAATTGCCGCCACTACCTGTTCCTCGACTTTAATTCTCGATCTCGCGCTATTAACGGCTTTTAAAGCTACTGCAGCTGTAGTTTGGGCTGTTTCGCCCTGTTGCAGGGGAATCGCCCCTTCTAGGGCTAATTTTTGCAGGCGCTCGCCATCATTTTTGGCCTGTTGGTATTGTAGTTGTAGGCGCTCCACTTCAATTTCAGCGTTACTGACTTCAATTCTCGCCCGGGCTAATTCCGCTTCTAGGGCCGACAGGGCGGATTTTTCTTGCCGGACAACGGTGGCAAGGAGACGATCATCAACATGAGCGAGGATTTGTCCTAATTGCACCTCATCTCCCACATCGACGACGAGATTAAGTAACTGACCGGTGGCTTGCGATCGCAGAGAAACGACTTTTAAAGGTCGGGTAGTTCCCGTGTAATCAAGATTGCGTCCGATGGTTGCCAGTTTAGCGGTGGTGACGTTGACGGTAGTAGTACGGGCCGCTGGTGACGGTGGTTGGGTTTCGGTCCCGGGAGAACAACTCGCGCTTAAGGATAAGATAACCAGAGCGGAAAGGATAATCGGAGTCGATCCCATGGCGATAATCTTGGTAGAAAGCTGCTTTTGAGTCGATGGTCGCTTATTCCTCGTCCCAAGCTTCTACCGCTACCACTTCGCTGAGAGGGTCTTGCATGGAGAAACCGAAATCGAGAAGCTCTTGCTTCCAGTATCCCCACTCATCTCCGTATAAAAGAGCCAGTTTCCAGATACTATCGCTAGGTTTGACTACTTTTGCATCTATCCACTTGCTAGCCTTGCGTTGAAACTTCACCATCGGGTGAGCTACAGCTTGTTTGGTCATAAATTCAATTGCTATGAATACTTCGGATTTTGCGCTTCCCGACTAAACTAACTCAAGACTAAGACTTTTGCCATTACAAAGGAGTGAGAAGCGCGTTTATTAACTTACTTTTACACCATATCTGTGGTTTTAGGCAAGTCTTTTTAACCAAAAGTACGGTAATTACTACTATAGATTAGTATAACCGGAGGCCACAATCATGGAACCGATGCCTCGATCGGTGAAAATTTCCAGTAAAAGGGCGTGGGGAAGACGACCATCGATAATATGAGCGGCCTGAACTCCCTGAGCCAGCGATCGCACACAGCAGCCAACTTTGGGAATCATCCCGCCGGCAACGATACCTTTTTGAATCAACTCCCGGGCCTGTTGGATATCCAATTTAGCCAATAAAGTGGAAGGATCCTTATAATTCTCTAAAATTCCGGCTGTATCGGTCATCAAAATCAGTTTAGCTGCCCCTAAAGCCGCCGCTATTTCTCCGGCTACCGTATCGGCATTGATATTATGAGCTTGGCCGGTTTCATCGGCGGCCACACTGGAAATCACGGGAATATAGCCACTATTGACCAAGGATTCGACGAGGCTAGTATCGACACTGCTCACTTCTCCCACAAAACCAATGCCCTCTTTACCCACGGGACGGGCAGTGATCAGATTACCATCCTTACCGCATAATCCTACCGCTTTACCGCCGGCTTGATTGATCAGGGCAACAATTTCTTTATTGACGCGCCCCACCAGCACCATTTCTACCACATCCATGGTGTCGGCATCGGTGACGCGTAAACCGTCTTTAAATTGGGGTTCAATGCCTAATTTATCCAGCCAACTGTTGATTTCCGGACCGCCGCCGTGGACAATAACGGGACGAACCCCCACACAGGAGAGAAAAACGATATCTCGCATGACCGTGTCTTTGATAGCGCTGTTATTCATGGCCGCGCCACCGTATTTAACCACTACGGTGCGACCGCGAAATTCTTGTATATAGGGTAGGGCTTCGCTGAGGATTTTCACCCGTTGGGCATCGTTTTCCTGGATATTATTATTCATGCGTTTTTTTACCTGTCTGATTCAGTGACCAGTTTAGCGGTTTCGGGTTTGACAAAAACTGTTCACCTTGAACGGATTGCTAGAAAGTCTTAGAACTACAGAATTTTTCGACACAACGGACAAAAATCTCGACTCCCATGGTTAACACCGATTCATCAAAATCAAAACGGGGATGATGGTGGGGATAGGCTAATCCTAATTCGGGATTGGCGGATCCCAAGAAGAAATAACAGCCCGGTACTTCCTGTAAAAAGAAGGACATATCTTCCCCTCCCATGGTTTGACATTCGGGAACGATTCCGGCTGGGGTTTCCACCACTTGTGCGGCGATGGAGCGCACTAATTCCGCCATCCGATCATGATTGATTACCGGGGGATACAATTGCCAGTAATCGAATTGATAACTGGCCCCGTGACTTTGACAGATGCCCGCGATAATTTCTTCCATCCGTTGTCGGAAATAGCCCCCTAACTGGGGATTGAAATAGCGCACCGTCCCACTGAGATTAGCACTATCGGCGATCACGTTTCTAGCGCTTCCCGCCGCTAATTTACCCACAGTCACCACGGCGGCATCGAGGGGGTTAAGGTTGCGGGCGACGATGGTTTGCAAGGCGTTGACGATTTGGGCCGCCACCAGTAGTGAATCGACGGTTTGATGGGGAATTGCCCCGTGGCCTCCCCGGCCTTGAATCTGGAGATCGAAACATTCCACCGCCGCCATTAAAGGCCCATTTTTTACGCCCACTGTCCCTAAAGGCAGATTATTCCAGAGGTGTAGCCCGATAATTCCCTCCACGTCGGGATTTTTCAGCACTCCCGCTTCGATCATCGGTTTCGCCCCCCCCGGCCCCTCTTCGGCGGGTTGGAAAATAATTTTTACTATCCCCTTGACATCGTGACAGTTTTGTGCTAGGTAAACTGCTGTACCGAGGGCGATCGCTGTGTGGCCATCGTGACCACAGGCGTGCATTTGGCCCGGATGTTGGGAACGATAGGGGACTTGGTTTTCTTCGGCGATCGGTAGTGCATCCATATCGGCCCGCAGGGCTAAAACTGGCCCCGGTTGACTGCCTGCGATGGTGGCGACAATTCCGGTGCCGGCGATACCGGTTTGATGGTCAATTCCGTATTTAGTCAGGGTTTGACTGATTAAGGAGGCGGTGAGATGTTCTTGAAAGCCTAGTTCTGGTTTTTGGTGTATTTGTCGGCGCCAGTGGACTAATTGCGGCTGTAGAGAACGAATAGCAAGGCGAATTTGAGGGCAATTTAAGCTATTGGGGACAGGAAAGGAGGAAATCATCGGGTTCGGACGGCTAGATTTTTTGATCACCGGTTTCTAGTTTAACTTCAGGAGACAGGGGACAGGAGACAGGAGGCAGGAGACAGCTTTGTTCTCCCCACACCCCACACCCCACTCCCCATACCCCACACCCTTCTTTACAAAACTTCATCCTATTTCAGGGCTGGAAAGGGCAATCCTTGGGCAAAAAGGGAAGGGAAAACAGAGAAATATAAAAAAAAACTTAAAATTTTTATCTTGCTGCCCCTTATACCCTTAAAGCCTTGCTGTCTCTGATTTCCTGATGGTGAGAGGCTTTGAGCCATGTCAGGAATTGATGACCAACTCGATCGAGTCATTGTTAAGTGACCGTTACAAAAAGACAGCAAAAAACTTAATAATATGTAACAAACAAAGTTTCGACAGCAGTGTATAAATTTAACTTGAGGGGCCAAGATAACAGACAAAAGTTAAGCTGGATACTTGTTTAACCTCCTTATGTGATTTATGAGAGAGCAGTGAAGTTTTTTCAGGTTTCTTAAAGTAAATCGCAACAATCACGGTCAAGGCTCGTCCAGACTCACCGTGAAATCCCTTAAGAGGGAAAATTTTAATTGCAAGCAAATCCCATTTAAATTTAGGAGATTGTCACAATGTTTGACGCATTCACCCGGGTAGTATCCCAAGCTGATGCTCGTGGCGAATATTTAAGCTCTTCGCAACTAGACGCTCTCAGCGCCATGGTTGCCGACAGCAACAAACGGATGGACTCTGTTAACCGGATCACCAGTAACGCTTCCACCATCGTTGCCAACGCCGCTCGTAGCCTGTTCGCTGAACAGCCCCAACTGATCACCCCCGGTGGTAATGCCTACACCAGCCGTCGTATGGCCGCTTGCTTACGCGACATGGAAATCATCTTGCGCTATGTTACCTACGCTACCTTCTCTGGCGACGGCAGTGTTCTCGATGATCGTTGCTTAAATGGTCTGCGCGAAACCTATGTAGCTTTGGGAGTACCAGGAGCTTCCGTAGCTGCTGGCGTAAGCAAAATGAAAGAAGCTGCTTTATCCATTGCTAACGATCGCAACGGTATCACCCCCGGCGATTGCAGTGCTTTAATGTCTGAAATTGCCAGCTACTTCGACCGCGCCGCCGCTGCTGTCGCCTAGTCCCTGGGGCTAGTCTCAATTAAACCGTAGGAAACTTATTGCAAGATTATTGGGAGATACCAAAAAATGAAAACCCCCCTTACCGAAGCCGTAGCAGCCGCTGATTCTCAAGGTCGTTTCTTAAGCAGCACCGAAATCCAAACTGCTTTCGGTCGTTTTCGTCAAGCTTCTGCTGGCCTCAGCGCCGCTAAAGTGTTGACCGAAAAAGCCAATTCTTTGATCTCTGGCGCTGCTCAAGCTGTGTACAACAAGTACCCCTACACCACCCAAATGCAAGGGGCTAACTTTGCGGCGGATCAACGCGGTAAAGACAAATGCGCTCGTGACATCGGTTACTACCTCCGCATGGTGACCTACTGCTTAGTTGCTGGTGGAACCGGTCCGATGGACGAGTACCTCATCGCTGGTATCGACGAAATCAACCGCACCTTCGACCTGTCTCCTAGCTGGTACATCGAAGCTCTCAAATACATCAAAGCCAACCATGGTTTAAGTGGCGACCCTGCGGTAGAAGCCAACTCCTATATCGACTACGCTATCAACGCTCTCAGCTAGTCCAATCGAAAAAACTGCTGGTCTGGAAAGACAGGAGGTTGTTAGCAAAAGGGTTAGCAATCACCTGTTCTTCCAGACCTTGTTATATCCATCGTCAAGGCGGCCAGGTAATCGAACTGATCCTCCCCTAGTTTTGAGGGGTCAGAAAATGATCATTTTTTTGTAGGAGAACTTTAGTGGCAATTACTACCTCAGCTTCCCGTTTAGGGACAACCGCTTTTAGCGAGGTTGCTCCCGTGGAATTACGTCCCGATTGGTCCCGTGACGACGCACAGGCGGTTATTCGCGCCGTCTATCGTCAGGTGCTAGGCAATGACTATATCATGCGTTCCGAGCGCCTTACCAGTGCCGAATCCTTACTCTGCAACGGTTCGATCACCGTGCGGGAATTCGTCCGCGCCGTGGCCAAATCGGAACTGTATAAGAACAAATTCTTCTACGGTAACTTCCAAACCCGCGTCATCGAACTTAATATCAAACATCTTTTAGGTCGCGCTCCCTACGATGAGTCGGAAGTGGTCTATCACCTCGATCTCTACGAAAACAAAGGATTCGAGGCCGATATCGACTCCTATATCGATTCCGCCGAATATACCGAAAACTTCGGCGATAGTATTGTTCCCTACTATCGTGGTTTTGCCAGCCAACCCGGTCAAAAAACCGTGGGATTTACCCGGATGTTCCAACTCTATCGCGGTTATGCCAACAGCGATCGCTCTCAGATTGCCGGCAAAACCTCCCGTTTAGCGGTGGAATTAGCTCAAAACGGTGCTTCGGCAGTAGTCGGTCCCTCCGGTGGCAGCGATGGTTGGGCCTATCGTCCCTCTGCTCAACGCAACACCCCCAGTAAAGCTCTGGGTGGTAGTGTGGCCTATGGTGATGTGGGTAAGCTCTATCGCGTGGAAATTGCCGCTATTAGCAAACCGGGTTATCCCCGTGTCCGTCGCAGTAGCAAAGCGATTATCGTCCCCTTTGAACAGTTAAATAACACCCTGCAACAGATCAACCGTCTCGGTGGCAAAGTTGCCAGCATCACCCCCGCTAGTTTGAACTAATTTTCTAGCTTAAGATAACTAAAAGTCTCCCGGGCAGCCGTCAGGTTCACCGGGAGACTTCTTTCTAGGGAACTGACAGAAATTGAACCTCAGCAGATCGAGCAAACCTGTAGAATGAAAATAGTTCTATCGTTTTAATGCCTGTGACTGTCACTTCGATCGCTTTTGACTCTATCGATACTGCCTTAGCGGAAATCAAAGCCGGACGGGCTATTGTAGTAGTTGATGATGAGAATCGCGAAAATGAAGGAGATCTAATCTGTGCGGCCCAATTTGCCACCCCCGATCTGATTAACTTCATGGCAGTGCAAGCTCGCGGTTTAATCTGTCTGGCAATGACGGGAGAGCGTCTTGATGCTCTCGAATTACCCTTGATGGTGACAAAAAACACCGATAGCAATCAAACCGCTTTTACTGTTAGCATCGATGCTGCTCCCCACTTAGGGGTTAAAACTGGCATTTCAGCAGAAGATCGGGCGAAAACCGTACAAGTTGCCATTAATCCAGTCACTCGTCCCGACGATCTCACCCGTCCCGGTCATGTCTTCCCGATTCGTGCTAAAGCCGGTGGAGTCTTAAAACGCGCCGGTCATACGGAGGCAGCCGTGGATCTAGCTCGGTTAGCCGGGTTGTATCCGGCGGGAGTTATCTGTGAGATCCAAAATCCCGACGGTTCCATGGCCCGTTTACCGCAACTATTTGAATACGCTCGTCAACATAATTTAAAGTTAATCAGCATTGCCGATCTGATCAGTTATCGCTTAAAACACGATCGCTTTGTCCATCGGGAAACAGTCTGTGATTTTCCCAGTCAATTCGGCACTTTTCAGCTTTATGCCTACCGAAATTTATTAGATCAAACCGAACACATCGCTATTGTGAAAGGCGATCCCGCTCTCTTTGATGATCAACCTGTAATGGTACGAATGCACTCAGAATGCCTGACTGGGGATGCTTTGGGATCCTTGCGTTGCGATTGTCGGCAACAGTTACAAAGTGCCTTAAAAATGATTGAAAACAACGGTTTAGGGGTGGTGGTTTACCTGCGACAGGAAGGCCGGGGAATTGGTTTAATTAATAAGCTAAAAGCCTATTCTTTACAGGATATAGGACTAGATACGGTGGAAGCCAACGAAAGGTTAGGATTTCCCGCCGATTTGCGCGATTACGGCATGGGAGCGCAAATGCTCAACGATTTGGGGGTGAGAAATATTCGTTTAATTACCAATAATCCGCGTAAAATTGCCGGATTAAAAGGCTATGGTTTGGAAATAGTCGAGCGAGTACCTTTGCTGATCGAGGCTAATGATTATAATTCCAATTATTTGGCCACAAAAGCGGAAAAGTTAGGGCATCTATTCCTACAAACCTATCTAGTCACCATCGCTCTCAGTTGGGGGGAAAATCCGCCGTCAATTTCCCAAAGATATCATCAATTGGAGAAATTACGGCAGTTAAGTCGCGCTAATCAATTATCTCTCCAAGAAGAAACCCGACCGGTAGCCAATGCCCTTTTTGATCGCGCCCCTTTGATCGTACATTTAGGTTTAGATATTCGTAAGGGTGTTAGCAGTAATTGGTATAAAAATACTTCCCATCCTTATCTTCTGGTTATTGACAAGATATTAAATGACGTTAAAGATTGGTCGGAAATTGAACGCTTAGAATTTTTAATTTCCGACGGAGACGATTCGATGACGGGATTACAAATGAAACTTGATCATCAAAAAATGTCCGATGAAGATTTCTCACAATTACCACAATTAGCTACCCAAATTATCTACAGTTTTACTCGTGAGTCAGCAAAAAATTAGTTTTCTATGACCAGAAAAGAGCGTAACAGTTATAATTAAACAAAGCTAGTGTAACGGGGAAAACCTATGACAACTCTCGACATTTTACCGGAAGTTACCTGTCCCCCCACCGATTTATGGAGTGATGAACCACCCTTGGAAAGTGATCTACATCTACAACAAATTACAATTCTGATCGGTTGTTTAGAAAGGTTATGGCAACAAAGAACTAATTACTACGCTTCCGGCAATCTTACCATCTACTATAACGAAGAACAACTAAAAAAACGTGATTTCTGCGGTCCTGATTTTTTTGTGGTTTTAGATACAGAAAAACATCCGCGTAAAAGTTGGGTGGTTTGGGGAGAAGGGGGTAAATATCCCAATGTGATCGTGGAAATTCTCTCCCCATCCACTGCTAATATTGATCGCAATAAAAAGAAAAATCTCTATCAAAATACCTTTCGGACTCCTAACTATTTCTGGTTTGATCCTGAAAGTTTAGAACTGCAAGGATTTAGATTAATTGCTGGACAATATCAGGCTATTGCTGCTAATGAAAACGGCTATTTATGGAGTGAACAGTTAGAACTATATTTAGGCATATTTGACCGTAAACTGCGTTATTTTACCGTCGATGGTCAATTGGTTCCCACTCCCCAAGAAGCTGAATTAGAGCAAAGACAAGCAAAGGAACAGATTTTTTTAGAAAAGGAACAGGAACGAAAGGCAAAAGAACAGGCTATTTTAGAAAAAGAACAAGCTATCTTGGAAAGGGAAAGATTAGCGGCAAAATTACGAGAATTGGGCATTGATCCCGAAACTATCTAATTGATCAATATCTCTAGGATAGGTAATTCCTATCCTAGAAATGTTGGTGATTTAACCTTATTTTTCCTGTCTTTCTAAGGCTAATTTTACTAACTTATCGACCAATTTATCAAACTCTAAACCGGTGGCTTTCCAGAGTTGGGGATACATACTAAAATTAGTAAACCCTGGCAGAGTATTAATTTCATTGATCAACACTTCCCCAGTCTTTTCCACATAGAAAAAATCCACCCGCGACAATCCCGCAGCATCCACAGCTTTAAATGCTTCTACAGCCATTTCTCGCACTTGATTAGCAATTTTATCAGGAATATTAGCGGGAATCACCATACTCGATCGCCCGTCAGTATATTTAGTTTCATAGTCATAAAAATCACTATCAAAAGTAATTTCTCCCACCAAAGAAGCTTGGGGATTATCATTACCTAAAACCGCACATTCGATCTCCCTTGCGGTTACTCCTGCTTCAACAATAATCCGTCGATCATAACTAGCAGCACTATCTAAAGCAGCCTCTAATTCTTGCCGGTTGCGTGCTTTACTAATACCCACCGAAGAACCTAAATTAGCCGGTTTAATAAAACAAGGATAACCTATTTCCTCGGCGATTTGATCGCACAATTGCGGAAAAACACAGGCATTTGACCACACTTGCGAGCGGGTTATGGCCTTATACTTAACTTGGGGTAATCCAGCGGCTGCAAAAGCAGTTTTCATGGCAATTTTATCCATGCCTAGGCATGAACCCAGTACCCCACTACCCACAAAAGCAACCCGCATGAGAGTGAGTAATCCTTGTAAAGTGCCATCTTCTCCATTCGGTCCGTGGAGAATTGGAAACCAGACCTCAATTTCGCTCACTTCTGGAGGAAATTGCCAGATATTGACTTTTATATCACTCTCAATAGCTAGGGGTTGCCCAGAGGTTAAAATTTGTCTAGCAGTTGCTGCCGAATGCCAACAGCCATTTTTATCGATATAGAAGGGGATAACCGCGTATTTGTCAAGATTTTCGGGGTAATTAAAAGCTTGCAGGATCGATCGAGCCGAATTGATAGATACCTCGTGTTCTCCCGATCGACCACCAAACAACAATCCTACCTTGATCTTATCCATATTATCCTCTCTAGACCCAGCTAGATCCTAAATTAGAGTTCAACTATCATATATACTATGGGCGGAGTTGACAATAGTTGCAATTGATTTAGAGGCGGCTGTTCCTCGTCAGATCGGGGTTTTGGCAAAACCTCAAGATAAATTAATGGCTCTTCTCGACTTTGTGTGATAATTTTTGCTTATGGAATCGTGAAATGTTGACTGAGAAGGACTTTTACGACTATTTTGCCGAAGAAACTATCAGTATAGGCTTCGTTTCCACACATAAACCAGAAGAGCCAATTAATTATCGATCGGGATGAAATTTTGTCGTTCTTTCCCTAAAAAAATGGATAATCACTTTGGAGCTATTCACCCCCGGAAATTGAATGATTATTTAGCTAATTTTTCCAGTTTTTTCTTAGTTTTCTGAAGTTTTAAGGCTAAATTACCATGATGTTCGGGATAGTAAACGTGCAAGAATTCGATAAAATCCTCGATGGTACAAGGTTTATCAAATCCCCCTAAATTACCGTGAAATTCTTGGTGAATTTCTTCTTTAATAGTCACCAAATTCAGATCGAATGTCGCTAGATGGGGATATTTCTGGACAGAGTAAAGATGATGGACAGCGAGATTAAATTTTACATCTTTATCCGGTTTTTGCCCTGTCACCTGACAAGTGTTTTTATCTCTAGTTTTAGCTCGTTTTTTAGCCTTTTCAATCTCGATTTTTTGTTTGGTATCGTCATCTAGATTTTCCTGAATTTCTTTAAAGGCAAGAGGAAACTCCATTGCAATCGTTTTACACATTTCTTGGCGCGATTTATTCGTCAAAGTTTCACTCATGGATTTAGAAATCATCACTATTCCACTTTCAGAGAACCAAAACTCTCTTTTTTCATCTTCGTAAAAATCTACTCCTAATTCTAGAGGTTTATCAGTTCTTTGCTGAAGATGATTCACGGTTTTATTTAGCTTGGCTCCATTAGTTTCTAAAATTCGCCGTAAACTCTGTTTATGAATCATAGCCACTCCTTGATAAACTTGAATTTCGCCAGAGTCAATGAGTTCAGCAAAAATTAATTTTCGTGCCAAAGAGCGACGAATTTTTTGATCGTGCTTAGTAAAAAATTCTTTAAATTTGTAGAAAATTCCTCGCTTTTCATTCTTCTCGATATAGGAAGCAATTTTAAAAGCACCTTTAGGGGAAAAGTTACGGAGTTTCTTCTCCTTATTGACAAATTGATAATCGTCACCCTCAACTAAATCCCAATCATCATTAGGATCAGCATCAAAAAAGCTAACGATTTCATCCAATCTCTTATGAGAAATGGAAAGCCATTGAATTAGTTCAGCTTCTCTGATAGTAAAAATTTCTTTTTTGCGAGGCATAATTATTTTATCTCCGTGGTGATAGATTTATACATCACAGTCAAACGATCAAAGATGTGAGAGCTTCCTGTTTCTTGGTTATCGGGATGATAGATCTTAGAAAGACGATAATAAGCATTTTTAATGTCTTCCTTGCTGGCAGTGTTTGGATCAAGATCGAAAACACGATAGGGACGAAAATATTTAAAAATATTGATACCGTTGATACAATCTTTCCCCTGTTCGTAATCTTCTTCAGGAAGAATACCGATATATTTCCTGTAGATAACCTCCCAACTTTCTCGCTGAGATAAATTGATGTTATCAAAGGCTCTAGTAGCCATTTGAAACATACTCGATTTTTTTAGTTCTGTGGTATTGCTAACCTCAAAATAGGCATAAACTGCCTGTTTAAGTTGCGTTAGAGTTAAAGGTTTAACTTTTGAGCCTGTGGTGGTGGTGGCTGTAGTTTTTGATTTAGTTAACGATGGTTTAGGAGACTTTTTATGGTGGTTTTTGATGACAAAATCGGCAAAATCTTCGAGAATACGACTTTCGATCGAGTATTGCTCACAGATATGACTAATCTGCTCTAAAATGAGCGAGTTAAGAGGATTAGTGGTCATAATTTCCCTAAGAAGCTGCAAAAAATCTAGCCTTTCTTATCAAGATGAAGTGTAGGCTAATTTGGTATGAACGACCGACGACTGACTCCCGAAAACTTCCTATCCTAAATTAATACCACAGCAGTGGCCACTTTATCACATGGTTAATAATCAAAAAAATTGCTGGCATATTATAGATTTAAGTCGATAATTGAAATGAAAACTCAAATCTGATCACTGATAAGTAGGTAGGCGTTAAAAGTTGTCAGACACCCCCCTTATCAAGGGGGGCAGGGGGGATCAAAACCCCCCTTATCAAGGGGGGCAGGGGGGATCAAAACCCCCCTTATCAAGGGGGGCAGGGGGGATCAAAACCCCCCTTATCAAGGGGGGCAGGGGGGATCGAACCTAAAATCCATTTTAAATTTAATTATAACCAGCTACTTAACTGATCACTGATTAGGTACTAAAGTATTTAGCGGTGGGGTGATAGGTAATAATGGCGGTGGTGGATTGTTCTGGGTACAATTGTTCGCTTTCGTCCATATACATCCCAATGCGATCGCATCCTAACAGATCTAGTTGCTTGTATTGGTCCTGAATATTGGGACAAGCGGGATAGCCGAAACTATAGCGAGAACCCTGGTAACGCTGTTGTAGTATATCGCGGATATTATCGGGATCGAACTCTGCAAAACCTAACTCGCGACGGATGCGGGTGTGGGTCCATTCGGCCATGGCTTCGGCGGTTTGGACAGCCATGCCGTGATAATAGAGGTATTCGGTATATTCGTTGGCATCAAAGAGAGATTTAGCGTATTCTGTGGCGATTTCCCCCACTGTCACCGCTTGCATCGGGAAAACATCGATAATACCGGATTCCTGCGGGGCGAAAAAGTCAGCAATACAGAGACGACGACCGGATTTCTGGCGAGGAAACTCAAAAATGGCGATTGGTTGCAGATTTTCGGGTTTTTCGCCTGCTTGTATCGATTCGGGATCGTAAATTAACAGGGAATTACCGGACGACTGACAGGGAAAATAACCATAAATTAATGTGGGGTTTAGTAAATTTTCCTTGACAATTTTCTCTTTCCATGCTGTCAGAATTGGATGAACTTTTTCCTGTAAAAACTGGTCGTATTCTGGCTTCGATTGGCTTTTGGGTTTGCGGAATTGCCATTGACCGACAAATAAAGCTTGTAGGTCCAAATACCAGAAAACCTCCTCGATGGTAATTTCTGCTGCTGTTAATATTTTAGTACCCCAGAAGGGCGGTGTTGGTCGGGAAATATCAACTGCCACCGCTTCGGAACGACGGGTATCAATAACTAATTCTTGGTTGACGCTGCC
Source organism: Microcystis sp. LE19-131.1A (assembly GCF_027532015.1). Classification (NCBI taxonomy): domain Bacteria; kingdom Bacillati; phylum Cyanobacteriota; class Cyanophyceae; order Chroococcales; family Microcystaceae; genus Microcystis; species Microcystis sp. LE19-131.1A. The sequence goes on from NZ_JAPZSS010000071.1 coordinate 14,237, forward strand.
ATCGGTAAAAATAGTATCGGGATTAACCTTTAATTCTTCGGCAACAACCGGGGTTTTTTCTGTCTCGGCAAACTTACCTAAAAAGCCTTTACTATCATCCCATTGACCGCCAGCTTTAGCGGGCATTAATTTATCCATAAAATGCAGGTCAGAGAAGGCATCTTTACCATAGATAACCTGTCCCTTGTAGGTTTTTTGACAGTCATCATGGACAAATTTGGGAGTTAAAGCTGCCCCGCCAAGGATAACAGGAACGGTGATTCCTTTTTCATTAAAAACCTCTAGATTTTCCTTCATAAAAGCCGTCGATTTCACCAATAAACCGCTCATAGCGATACAATCGGCTTTATGTTCTTTGTAGGCTTCGATGATATTTTCTACGGGTTGTTTAATGCCCAAATTAATCACCCTATAGCCGTTATTGGTCAAGATAATATCAACTAGGTTTTTACCAATATCGTGAACATCCCCTTTAACCGTTGCGATAATAAAAGTCCCTTTGGCATTATTATCACCCTCTTTTTTCTCCATAAAGGGTTCTAAAAAGGCAACGGCTGCTTTCATAGTTTGGGCAGATTGGAGAACAAAAGGTAACTGCATTTGTCCTGAACCAAATAACTCACCCACTACCTTCATCCCATCCAGGAGGAAAATATTAATAATATCTAGGGGTGGATAGTCCTGTAAAGCTTGCTTTAAAGCCTCTTCCAGTCCCAATCTTTCCCCATCAATAATATGCTGTTTTAAGCGTTCCTCCACGGGTAAATTAGCATTACTAGAGGGGTCTTTTTTAGTAGTTTTACCCGCAAATAATTCGGTTAACTTGGTCAGGGGATCATAGACACATATATCGCCATCAAAACGACGATTATCATAGATTAAATCCCGACAAATTTGCTGATATTCTGGTTCAATTTTTGCCAGAGGAAGAATCTTATTGGCGCTGACGATTGCCCCATCCATCCCCACCTGCATCGCTTCGTTGAGGAAGACGGAATTTAATACCTGACGCGCTGCCGGATTCAACCCAAAAGAGATATTAGACACACCTAAAAGAATATGACATTCGGGCAGTTCTTGGCGAATTCGGCCCATTGCTTCGATAGTAGCCTTGCCATTTTCTCGGTCTTCTTCGATACCGGTAGAAATCGGTAAAGCTAGAGGATCAAAAAAGATTTCGTAGGGAGGAATTCCGTATTCTATCGCCGCATAATAGGCCCGTTTAGCTATCTGGAATTTTTTCTCGGCAGTGCGTCCCATTCCTTCTTCATCAATGGTTCCAATTACTACCCCCGCGCCGTATTTTTTCGCTAAATCCAAGACTTGATAAAAACGCGATTCCCCGTCTTCGTAGTTAGTAGAGTTGAGGATACATTTACCCCCCGCTACTTTTAACCCCGCTTCCATTTTTTCCCATTCGGTGGAATCTAACATTAAAGGTAGGGTGACATTATTAACTAAACGAGAGGCTAATTGGTGCATATCGCGCACCCCATCCCGGCCCACATAATCGACGTTGACATCGAGAATATGCGCTCCTTCTTTTACCTGAGCTTTCGCCATCGATACTAAACTATCCCAGTCTTCAACATTGAGCAGTTCCCGACATTTTTTAGAACCACTGGCGTTTAATTTTTCCCCGACAATCAGGAAAGAATTATCTTGAATATAGGGTTGGGTACTGTAGATAGAAGCGGCGGAGGGTTCATAATGATAATGACGAGATTTCGGAGTTAAACCCTGACTTAGTTCCGCTAAAGCTTGAATATGGTCGGGACGAGTACCACAACAACCGCCGATAATTTGTACTCCCAAATCTTCGATAAAGTGCATTAAAGCCATTTTTAATTCTACGGGAGTGAGGCGATAATGCGCTTGACCGCCGACATTTTCCGGTAAACCAGCGTTAGGAATACAAGAAACAATAAAAGGGGAATTTTCCGAGAGATATTTAATATGGGGTTTCATTAAATCTGGACCAGTGGCGCAGTTAAGTCCCAAAATATCAATTTTATAGGGTTGTAAAATAGAGACAACGGCGTTAATTTCCGTTCCTACTAACATCGTTCCCATGGTTTCCATCGTCACCGAAACCATGAGGGGCAATCGTTGACCTTTTTTCTGAAATACTTCTTCAATAGCATTTAAAGCCGCTTTAATTTGCAGGACATCCTGACAGGTTTCTACTAATAATAAATCTGCCCCGCCATCGTACAGACCCTCTACCTGTTCCACATAGGCATTTTTGAGGGTATCAAAGTCAATATGACCCAAAGTGGGCAGTTTTGTCCCCGGCCCCATGGAACCCGCCACAAAACGGGGTTTTTCGGGGGTAGAGTATTTATTCGCGCAAGCTTTGGCCAGTTCGGCGGCGCTTTTGTTGAGATAATAGGCTTGATCGGCTAAATCATACTCGGCTAAAACTATCGAGGTTCCCCCGAAGGTGTCAGTTTCAATCACATCCGCACCCACGGCTAAAAAGGCTTCGTGGACTTTCGCTACAGCGCTGGGTTTAGTATGGACAAGATACTCGTTACAACCTTCGTATTCTGCCCCACCAAAGTCCTCGGCCGTCAGATTTTGGCTTTGTAGGGAAGTTCCCATCGCTCCATCAAAGACGAGGACGGGATGCTTGGGACCGTTGAGGTAGTCAAGAAAGGGGCTATTCATAGAGAGATTTACTGCTATAGCATTTTGAAAGTTTATTGTAATACAGTTACTAGAAATCTGCTATGGTCGGCATTTCAGTTATCAGTGATCAGTTATCAGTTATCAGATTTGAGTTTTCAGTCGAGAAAGCCAATCAATCTAATTTTGTAGCACTAGACGGGCTAAACCAACTCCGGGATAATAATTACCGAGAATTTGTTGATAATCTAGGCCTTTTTCCGCTAATTTATAGGCCCCAGTTTGACTCATACCGCGACCACCGTGGGCCCAAGCGACAATTTCATCGGTGGCAGCATAAAGAGACTCGACTACACCCCCTTTATAGCTGAGAATCTGCCCAGCAGTGGCATTAACCGCTTGGTGGGTCGATTGATACTCCGAGCGAATGCCTTTATATACCTGCCAGCGCTGGGTATTGCCCAGATGAAACCAAGCATTAGCGGGGCGGATTATATGTACTAGGGCGTAGGAACGGGCGGCGATCGCCTGTGCCTTTAAAGCGTGCATTGGTGCGGTGGAGTGCATTTCACTACCCACCACACTATAGAGATAGGCCTCTAAATTAACATGATTGACCACTAACAAGCGATCGCCTTGGGCGACAAGGAGGATTTTGCCCCGATACCAACTATCATCCACATAAACTAAACCATCGGCACTGGTGGGCTGCACAAAAATCACCTCTGGCAGCGATAAATCGCCCATTTTTAAGCCATTGGCACCTGGAATGACCGGTAAACCCTCGTTAGTGGCAATCGTTTTTAAACCACGACCTTGGCGATCGGTGATCACCGCCGGCCCGTTAACTCCAATCAAAACACTGGCCACATCCCTTTTAATCGCCACGCGAATTTCTAGGACCGGCGGCGTATAATTAGCGGGAACCGCTAAGGGTTGTCTAGTTACCGGTTTGGCCGCAGCAGCGGGGGCAGTATTAGGGGAAGTATTAGGGGAAGTATTAGGGGACGTTTGAACCGATGGTGCTATTTTTTTCGGCGCTGAGAGGGAAGATTGGGGAGAGGGGGATAGTTTCGGTGATGGCGCGGTTAAGGGGGCGATCGGAGATGGGATAATAGGAGCAGGGGAGGCAGCAGTCTCTAGATTTGCCTGGGGTTGCGGGGTTTCTGGTTTTTCCTTGGCTAAATAAGTTAAGAGAATTGGGGTAAAAGTGGCGATCGACAACAAAGGAACGGCACAATGACGCAGCAGGGAAAAATAGGTACTAGCAGCAAATTTCACTTTAATCACACCATCTTTAATTTTCTTATCTAACTTTATCATTCCCCTCTCAGGCTAGGCAATTTTAGAGAAAAAATCTCGTATTCTTGAGCTTGTCAGGACAAATCAGGCTGAAATAGTCAAGAAAAGCCGAAAAAATTCTTAACCACCCATCCTTAGATTAGCCGAATCTCCTCTAATCCAGGCTCTTCTAGGTTCTGTGTGATCAGCTTAACTTACCATAGAAGCGATCGATCTTTGTGTCCTTTGTGTCTCTGTGGTTCATTCCACCCCCTCGCTAGACTGACAGAGATGTTTAAGGATTTTGAGAACCTCGTATAAATCCCCCGGATTTCTCATGGCAAATAAACGAGAGGTTCCGTATAAAGGTTTACCGTCCCATAATAATTTAACAAATAAAAACTCGGAACCATTGGTCAACATTCCATAATTAGGACGGTTGGGATGAGGATTGACCATTAAATAAGCTAATAATTGCGGTAAACCTACTTCAACGGAATAAATAACCCGTTTTGATTCAATAATCATTACCCATAATTGCTCTTTTATAATTAAAGTATCTAACCTTCCTTTAATTATTAAATCTTGCTCTTTTGTAATAATTTCAACAGACTCTTCTGCTTTAATGTGAAAGGGAAATAGATAAAAGTTACCAATAAATAATAATGGATCTAAAACCGTCATCCTCACCGAAGTTTCTAAAAAGGGAGGATAATTCAATAAGTTAAAATAACCTGTTTTGATTTTATCTAACAATTCTTTTTCTTGTTCAGAGATTGCTTCTAAGTCTTCTTGCCATTCCCCAAAAAAATGCTCATCTTCTATAAACTGTAGTTGAAAATGATTAATTAAATCTCTGAGAGTGACTTCTTTTGCTTGTAAAAATTGAACCATATTTACCTCTTTAATTAACACTTACGTTAATGGTAATTTGCTATTTTTAATTTAACCAAGCAAAATATCCGTTACTGACAGGGTTAACTGCTCTAAATCAGAGAGAACAGTTAAGGATATGGTCTTGTTTTGTTTACCTGCACATCGCTTCGGTTAGCATCGTTCAGGTTTTTATCAGCTGCTTTCCCTCTTCCTACATCATCCAGATTAGCCATCGTCTTCTCCTTAATTTAGAGTACATGAAAGGTTCACTTTGCTATGATTTATCCAAGAGATTTATTGAGATATAAGTAGTTAGGTGTTAAAAACTTTATTCCCCCCTTATTTCCCAGGGAAGGGGGGTTAGGTCATTCGGGCGATTTTTCATGTTGGCAAGGTCATATTCTGGTTTCATGGTTTTATTATCGATAATGTTTACTTTCGTTTTTACCCGTAAAAGTCCTCATTTAGAATCTGTTCAGGTGTGAAAGGACAAGCGAGGGGATACTCACTTTCTTGGGGAATACGAATACCAAATTGAGCGCGTTTACCCTGTTTGATGGCGACTTTACGAGCGCTGGAATAGGCTTGTGTGATGGAGATTAAGAGATAAGATTTAAGAGAGGGAGTCTTAAGTAAATCATCTTGAACGCGCTGGCGATGCTCATCTACTGAATTATACCAACTTGCTTTCATTGTCTCAGGAGCATCATGCTGTATCTTTAATTTGAGTAAGTGAATCAACAGGACCATTAAGTTGCTCTCTAAGGCGCGTTTCTCTGACTTACCCAAATCTTTTAACTCCTCAATTAAGTTTTCTATATCCAGTTGTTCAAACTGTCGATTCTGTAATTGATGAATAGTTTGCTCAATCCACAACTGAAGATCTTGTTCATAAAGTGTTGTGGGATTTTCTTGAATGTCCGATTGTTTTAATAAGGTCATTTGGATTTCATTAAGTTAACGGTAAATGTACAATTCGGTCTTCATATTCATTGTCAAAAGAACCTTTGGCAATTACAATTAATTCTAACAAGTTATCACCAATACTTAAATCTTGATTGAGAATAAAAATTCCAGGAATGTGACGGTTTTGGTTGAAGTGTTCTCTTAAATGTACTGGCATAGAAGCACGATTATTTGTCACTAAAATAAATCCCATCACCTCACACCAAATCAAGATTTCTGGATCTAATGTACCTAATTTTGGTGTATCTGGTTCACCAACTACTCGAATAATGATTTCTGGTTCTCGGCGACGCAATTGTTGAGGATACACCGAATTAACATTTTCATCAATTAAATATTTCAGTGTCATTAGCTTTCTGCTTGGCTGTTATTTCAGCTTTCAATTTTCTCAGTCGTTCAACCACAGGCGGAGGATTTTTTCGCTGTTCTTCTCGCATTTTTCGCCCCCATTCTAGCCAGTCGGCGATATATTGGCTCACTTTTTCTTTTTCATGAAGATAATAAAGAATCGTCGCATATACCTGTTCGAGGGTTAAAGATGGATAAGTATTAGCAATTTCTTCGGGAGTTTTGGCTTGGTAAATGAAATCGTGTAAAATGGTTTCAATACCGACGCGGGTTCCTTTTAGCCGAATATCGTTAGGAGCAAGAAAATTAAAATAGTCTTCGAGTTGCATGAGTTACCCTAATTGAAGATTCAAACTTAACTTTATTCTTTAAGTAACATTGTTATCTTAATTATACTTGATCGTTGCCGAATAGTGTGATCGCATTGGGTTCTTAATTATTGACCTCTCCCCTGAACCCTATCCTACAAGGAAAGGGGAGAGAATTTAGCGAAGAGAGCTTCGACTACAAACTAGGTTGGTTGTCAAGGCTCTAGCCCGAACAAGTTTAACCTGTTTTCTTTAGGTAGTGAGAAGCTAAATGGACATAACCCCATTGCCCAAATTGGGTAACTTATCTAGAATAAGTATATGAAGAGAGGAGGAGACGTGATGGAGTATCAGAATTTTTCGCTCATTAAAGAAGATATTCAGGCTGATGCTTGCGGACGGATTAGCCTTGGGACTGAATGTAGCAACCGTCACTATCGAATACTGATGAATGCAAGCGGGGAACTTCTTTTGGTTCCCATGGTGGCGATTCCAGAGGGAGAACTATGGGCTTTTCAGAATCCTAGTGTCCGCGAGTCGCTCAAACGGGGACTCGCAGAAGCCCGCACGGGAGATTTCGCTGAAGAAACAGTCGATTTAGACGCTATGCTTGAGTTTGCTGCATCTATTCCTGAAGAGGTCGAGGAGTAGGTGAGTTTTTCTTTACGACAGACACAGGAAGCTCGAAATACTCTATCTGAATTGCGAGCAGAAGCGGAACAGGCTCAAAAGACTCGCCTGGCTCAAGGTAGGACAAAAGCATCGAAACAAGAGGGTCTCTACAAACAGGTAACAAAAGCCCTCAAGCTCCTCAGTACAAACCCAAGACATCCAGGACTAAAAACCCACGAATTTAATTCCCTCGACAACCCTTATGATTCAACACAGAAGGTTTTTGAAGCCTACGCCCAACAGAATACACCGGGAGCCTATCGAATTTTCTGGTGCTATGGACCTCATTCGGGGGAAATCACCATTCTCGCTATTACACCTCATCCGTAGATCACAACATTGTAGGGGCGAAGCATTCGGGCGATAACCTATCGCTGAAACCGTAGATTTCCTATCCGAATGCTTCGCCCTTACTTTTTCAGCAAGCCCGAAATAGTTAGCGCTGAAGCGCAACAACAAGCCAGGTTCGTGAGGGAGTGAGGGAGGATCATCACCCCATCACCCCATCACCTCATCACCCTCTCTTTTTAAAGCCGGATTTAGTATTAGGGGGGAGTTAGATCAAACCCCGCACCTCCTCAACCCCAACCCCCAAAATATCAGCCACAGCAACGAAAATCTCCTCATCTTGCGTTTGCTGATAAAGAGCAACAAGACGGGGCAAAGAAAAGGTTTGTACACTGTAACCATCGTTAAATTCTGCCAAAATTTGTAAGGCTTGCAGGTAATAACTTTTGGCTTGGCTCAATTCCCCAACTCCTTCCGCTACCATTCCCAAATTGTGCAGGGTTCCGGCTTGCTCATAGCGATTGCCATATTCAATGTAGATCTCAATAGCTTGCTGGTAGTAGCTTCGGGCTTGCTCCCATTCCCTCAATTCTTGCGCTACCATTCCCAAATGGTGCAGGGTGCCGGCTTGCTCGTAGCGGGCGCCATATTCAATCTTGATCTCAAGAGCTTGCCGGTAGTAGCTTCGGGCTTGCTCCCATTCCCTCAATTTTTGCGCTACCATTCCCAAATTGTGCAGGGTGCTGGCTTGGGAGTAGCGGGCGCTTTGCGTGCCTCCGGCAGCGCCATATTCAATGAATATCTCAAGAGCTTGCTGGTAGTAGCTTCGGGCTTGCTCCCATTCCCTCAATTCTTGCGCTACGATTCCTAAATTGTTCAGGGTGCTGGCTTGCAAAGATTGCTTAGATTGACTGTAACTTTCACTAATTGGCTTGAGTAATTCGAGGCTCTTTTGGTAAATCTCTTTCGCTTTCTGATAATTTTTACTTTGTAAATATTTGCTTCCTGCCTCGACAATTATAGCAATGATTTCTAGTGCCATCTGCCCTTGTTTGGCTTCAGGGGGATAGTTTTCAAAAGTTTCGAGAACGAACTCTAGGAGCTTTAAATTAGCCTGAGTATCTTGGGTTAAATCCAGATAACCATGCAAGCAAGTAATAATACTAAGTACGCTTTCTTGCTGATTGAGGGCGATTTGCAACGCATTAAACAGATTTTCATACTCCCAGCGACAGAACAATATCCCCCACTGCTTCTCTTGCGGATTTTTGGAATTTAGTAAGTTACCATAATAACCTGCCAAGTCTCGGTAATGATTCTTAAAACCCTCCCAAATTGCTGCTTGCGTCTCTGGTGCTAATTCCTTTAACTTCGTCTTCAAAAAGTAGGGAAAAATAGGCTGGATAGTCAAAAAACTCGGCATTTCTTCACTCATCGGCGAAAGCAGTCCCCAATGAATCGCTTCTTCTATCGCTGCATCAAATTGATCAAACTGATAGCCTTGTAAAGGTTCTAATTGCTGTAGTTGTTGGCTATAATTAGGAATAACATCCCTGGGAATAAACCCACTAAAAGGCGCTAAACATAGTAACAACTTCTGCGCCTCCTCCGACAAATTACTGTGGGAATATTCCACACATTTGATGATATTATTAGTCTTATTCTCATCCCCCACATTAACTAATTCCGCCAACTGTAACCCTTGCCAAATCTCCTCCGGTGACTGTCGCTTCAGATTCGCTAATACCACTTCCATCGCCAACGGATATCCCGCCAACAATTTCATCAAGCGTTTAAAATAATCATCCTTTTTAATCGCATTTTTCCGACTCTTCGCCTGACGTTCTAAAATTCTCTCCGCTAATTCAGTTCTCGACTCTTGGTCTAATCCTTGTAAGTGATAGATATTCTCCTTAAAAGTCCTGCGTTGCAGCCAAGTTTCCTCACTGCGAGAACCCAAAATCACCTTCGTCTTTCCCCCGACCAAATTCTTGAGAAATTCGGCGATTTCTTCCCTTTCATTCTCCGGTAAAGTATTCTGAATTGCTAACGGTTGTCCCGTCACCGACTCCAGATTATCTAAAATCAGAATATACGCCTCACTGCGGAGTTTTTGTTCTAGTTTCCTCACCCGCGCTTTCAGGTTCATCGCTTGGAAACTCCCCTGTTCAAAGCGATTATAAATTCCCTGACCGATTTCATGGACAATCTGTTCTAACGTCCAAGCTTTTTTATCATAACCAAAATAGAAAATATGGGTCGCCCAGTTGGTTTTCTGCCACCATTCTCGTAGATAATTGAGTAAGGTAGTTTTTCCTGTCCCTCCCATTCCTTTGAGTAAAAGTATATTATGTTTCAGCAGCGCCTTTTCCATCTTGAGAATTTCTAAATCCCTGCCGACAAAGCCGTATTCTGGTAAAGGAAAGACATATTGATTGCCGATATGTTCCCAGTATTTTTCCTCCTCTTCTGGAGTAAATGGACGCAAATTGAGATTAATTTTACTGCGACAATAAATCACCGGTAATAACCAATCTTCTAAATCTATTATCGTATTATAATAGGCGCGGCGTTGCTTATTATTGAATAACTCTAACCGTCCTTTTCGCATCGCTTCCGTTAGGTCTTTTCCGTTCAATAATTGCTGATAAATTGGTTTCATCATCAACTTAGCTGCAGAAACCGTCACCGAATATCCCATCGCCACCACTGCTTGCATTCCCGCAGTCATCAAACGACTCCCTAAACTGGTTTCCCGATAGTCTTCTGATTCCTGGGAAATTTGCTTTGCTGACTGACAAGCATTGAGAATACAAATAGGGATATTTTTCCCCGTGAGTAAATTCGCTAATTCCGTCGCTTCTACCGGAGTCGCTTGACCTTTTTCTTCTCCTTCCAGAAACAGAAAAGCTTTTACTCCCTCATATTCTGCTAAATCCTCCAGTCCCCATCCCCTTTGATAGCGCCAAGAGTCCCCGTGAACCTGTCTTTCGTACTGTTCATATTCCATTAATCCGCCATGAACATCGAAATGAATAACATGATAGTATCCTTCTCCCTTCTCATCCAGATGTCTGGTTAGTGATTCATAAGTTCCGGGACGCAAAATATCAATTTTTACTGGTATTTCACTACTATTTACCAGTTCTACTAAAGGACGGGAAATCGTGCGATAGTTAACATCAGATTCCTCATTAGGACGCGCAATTACCACCAGGAGATTGATAGTAGGATAAGTGGCCATTTGCACCGGGACAACTGTAGCCCCTCGACGCTGGCGGGAGATGATACAATCTATAGAAAAGGGACGCGGTAAATCAGGATCTTTCAGCGCTTCCCAATGTAAAGCTTGAAATTCTGGCGACTGACTTTCGATGATAATTTGCAGTTGACTTAACTGCTTTCGCAAGTCTCGATATTCCCCATAAGCATTTAAATTACTCTGGAAAACCTGTTTAAATAGGTTTTCGCCATAGTTTTGGACACTGTTGGCGGCTTTTTGCGCTTTATCCGTCTCTAGCGTCGGAAATACTAACCATTCCTCAAAGTACCATTCTAGGTCTTTTTCTTCTTGGTTAGTAAAGGGGTCAGTAACCGTAATTGGGTAGCTGTTACCGCTATCAAAATTGAGACTAGCAGTAAAGCCACCATCGTTCATTCCTTCTTCGCGGATGGTGAGGACTAACATAGAGATAAGTTTAGAATTGTTCTATTACAACTCTTCAGCAGTTTAACGGTATTATACTGGAAAAAACCTATTGCTTTGAGCCTATGGATGTTCGAGCGGCAGTTGCCCTAGAAGCAGGAAAACCCCTAACTATTGAAACGGTACAATTAGCACCACCGCAAGCGGGGGAAGTGTTAGTAGAAATCAAAGCCACGGGAGTTTGTCACACCGATGCCTATACTCTCTCTGGGTCCGATCCTGAAGGCTTATTTCCCTCAATTTTAGGCCATGAAGGGGCCGGAATCGTGGTAGAAGTGGGAAAAGGTGTCACTAGCCTAAAAGTGGGGGATCATGTTATTCCCCTATACATTCCCGAATGTCGTCAGTGCGAATACTGTCTCAGCTTTAAAACCAATCTCTGTCAAGCAATTCGTCTTACCCAAGGTCGGGGAGTAATGCCGGATGGAACCAGTCGTTTTTCCCTCGATGGTCAGCCTCTTTATCACTACATGGGAACCTCGACTTTTTCTAACTATACCGTGCTGCCGGAGATTTCTCTAGCCAAGATTCGCCCCGATGCTCCCTTTGAAAAAGTCTGTTATATCGGCTGCGGAGTCACTACAGGTATCGGTGCGGTGATTAATACCGCTAAAGTGGAACCGGGGGCAAAAGTGGTGGTTTTTGGTCTGGGAGGTATCGGTTTAAATGTTATTCAAGGGGCCCGTTTGGTGGGGGCCGATATGATTGTCGGGGTCGATATCAATCCCCAGAAACAAGCTTTAGCGACCAAATTCGGGATGACTCATTTTGTTAATCCCCAAGAAATCGAGGGGGATTTAGTGGCCTATCTGGTGGATTTAACTAAAGGTGGGGCCGATTATAGTTTTGAGTGTATCGGCAATGTCCAGATTATGCGTCAAGCTTTGGAATGTTGCCATAAAGGTTGGGGTGTTGCCACTATTATCGGTGTAGCCGGGGCCGGCCAGGAAATTAGTACCCGTCCTTTTCAATTAGTCACCGGACGGGTCTGGAAAGGTACGGCTTTTGGTGGAGCGAGAGGTCGTACAGATGTACCAAAAATAGTCGATTGGTACATGGAGGGCAAGATTAACATTGATGATTTAATCACCCACGTTCTACCTCTGGCAAGGATTAACGAGGCCTTTGACCTGATGCGCCAAGGGGATTCTATCCGCAGTGTGATTACATTTTGAGCAGGGATAATGTTAGATATAGTTAAGAAACACTTGACAAACTCTTAACTGTATGTGTGCGCCAGTTTCCTGACTCTCTTTAACTTACTATAGAAGCGATCAATCTTTGTGTCCTCTGTGTCTGGAGTGGTTCCTTCCACTCCTTTGTATTTACACCTATTTTGTTAAGGTATATTGCAGATACCCTTAACTTTAGTAAACAGAGGAGCTAAATCACCTAGTATTGCGTCCTTTTCAGTGAACAGTAAACAGTGAAAAGACATCAGGAAAGTGCTATTTAAAACTACTCACTTAGAACTCAAATCTGATAAGGGACTTGCGCTTTGATAATGTACCTTTTGGGCGAACGCAGTTCGCCCCTACATTGTGGACAAAATCCGTTACTGTAGGGGCGCAAAGCTTGCGCCCTCCGATCGATCAGGTTTGCTGATCACCCTAAGTAGGGCGAGAGCCTTCGAGATGTTAGGGACTTGCGCTTTGATAATGTGCCATCTGGCTGGTCTAATTCTTCTACAGAGCGATTTTCTGGCTGGGATATTATTCCCACGCAAGTCCCTAACTGATGACTAATAACTTTTAAATTTTTAACTTTAAGCAAATGCGTAATAGCGGACTCCTATCAAAAACCAAAGTCAAACTGAAACGGAAAAAAACGCTCACCTCGCCGACGCGGCCAGCACCGAATAAATTACAGAATAAAATCAAAGATAAAGAGCGTCTAGTCGGTCGTCAGCGTCAGTCATGGCTAATTATGGGCTTAATTAGCCTTGTCCTGCTAGGAGGAGTTGGCTCGCGCTTGGCCTATTTACAACTGCAGCAAGGACAAATTAACCGAGAAAGGGCAGAAAATAATCGGATTCGCATTCTTCCCAAACCTCCAGTCCGGGGCAACTTATTCGATCGCAATGGCAAAGTTTTGGCCACGGCCCGCTTAACCCATGCGGCCTATATTTGGCCCAAATCCCAGCGTAATCCCGCCCAAAAACTCAATCTTGACCGTTTAGCCACTATTTTAGGCATTCCCAGAAGCGACCTAGAAAAACGCATTAACGAAGCGGACGAAAACCCCTCCACCCTGATCCGCATCGCTAGGGGTTTAACTCCAGGCCAAATTATCGCCCTAGAGGAATACAAAGACGAATTAACCGGCATTGAAGTGGACGTGGAATCAGTGCGTTACTATCCCAATGGTAAAATCGGGGCGCATATTCTCGGTTATACCGGGGAACTAACCCCAGAGGAATATCAAGCCAAAAGACCCCAGGGCTACCGGTTGGGAGATGTCGTCGGTAAAATGGGTGTAGAAGCCGCCTACGAGTCAAAATTGCGGGGAGAATGGGGGGGAATGCAGTTAGAGGTCAACGGATCGGGACAAGTAATCCAAATTCTCGGCCAAAAAATTGCTAAACCGGGGCAAGATGTCACCCTGACACTAGATTTAAAACTCCAAAAAGCCGCCGAGGCCGCTTTAGGAAAACGCAAGGGTGCGATCGTGGCGATCGATCCCCGGGATGGTTCTGTGCGGGCCATGGTCAGTTATCCTAGTTTCGATCCCAATGTTTTCTCGGCCCCAATTACTACCGCCACTTGGAAAAAACTCCAAGCGGAGGGCAACCCGTTTGTTAACCGCGCTCTGCAAGGATTCCCCCCCGCTTCTACCTTTAAAGTCGTCACTGCCACTGCTGGCATGGAATCGGGTAAATTTCCCCCCAATACGGTCTTAAATACCTTTGCTGCCCTTTATGTGGGGGGAACAGCTTTTGGAGAATGGAATCACGCCGGTTTTGGTCCGATGGGTTTTGTCCGGGCCATGGCCATGAGTAGTAACACTTTTCACGGTCAAATTGGTCGCGGAGTGGGGGGACCGGCTTTAATTGCCACGGCCCGGCGCTACGGTTTCGGTCAGAAAACCGGGATAGAATTAGCGGAAGAAACTCCGGGGTTAATTGCCGATCGCGATTGGAAGCTGCGTAATTTTAAAAACTGGGATTGGTCCGTAGGGGATACGATTAATATGTCGATCGGTCAAGGATTTACCCTGGCGACTCCCCTACAGGTAGCTGTGATGTTTGCTGTCCCCGCTAACGGCGGTTTTTTGGTGAAACCGCACCTTTTACAGGATGCCCGGGATGTTAAGGAATGGCGCAAGTCTTTGAACATGAAACCTAGCACCCTAGACACCCTGAGAAAGTCCCTGAGAGCCGTGGTAGCGGAAGGAACCGGTCGGGCCCTATCAGACCCCGCTTTACCGCCTGTAGCGGGCAAAAGCGGCACAGCAGAAGCACCTCCGGGCAAGTCCCACGCTTGGTTTGGAGCTTTCGCCCCCTTCGACAAGCCCGAAATTGTTGTGGTCGCCTTTGCGGAACATTCCGGCGGTGGTGGTGGTAAAGTGGCCGCACCTATGGTACGTCAGGTAATGGAGGCCTATTTTAATGTCAAACCCAAAGAAGAAAAACCCCGGCCGAAGCCTTAGAGACCTGTGCCGGTAAGCGGCACACAGCGCACGGTAATTCCCGTAGCCTTTGCCATTTTTTCCGCCCAAATTGCCAATATTTCAGCGTTTACCGGTTTGAGAATTTGCATTCCGTCGGCAGCGGTGAGGGGATTATTACCGCGAGTTTCTAATTGTCTTTGTCTGGCCCGGGGACGGGTCGGGGTGTTAAGTTGAATTTCATCCGGTTGTAGCTGTTGCATCAAATCGATATACTGGTCTTGATCTTGGGGCGACCAAGAGGCCAGCACCATGGTTTGAATTGCTAGTTTTCCCGACCATTCTTGGCGAAATTGTCTTAATCCCGACCAAAGAATCTGCCAATCCAGGCCGGGGACTGGACGGTTAACCCGTCGCCATTGGGCCTCGGAAACAGCATCGATTTTAGCGGCGACGATATCAGCTTTGCTCAAGTCTTGACGCACTTGGGCATCTCCCAAGAGGGTACTATTGGTTAAGACCGCCACCGGTCGGCTGGTCATTTCCTTGACGGTGGCCAGTATTTCCCCTAAATTGAGGGCGAGGGTGGGTTCCCCGCTACCACTGAGAGTGACTATATCCACGTCCCAGGGGGCAAAGGCACTTAAATCCCTGCTAATTTGTTCGCTGGTGACAAAAACTCTTCGTTGCTCGGTTTTTTGCTCAATTTCTCCTAACTGACAGTAAGCACAGTTAAAGGAACAGGTAGAAACTAAACCAATCGGATCGATGCCCAGGGAACTGCCGAAACGCCAAGAGGCAACCGGGCCATATACGGAGCAGAAATAATCTTGGCGAGCAGTCATCGAAAATACCGAAAGAAGACGGAGAGGGAGGGATTCGAACCCTCGGTACGGTCTTACGATTCGTACAACAGATTAGCAATCTGCCGCATTCGACCACTCTGCCACCTCTCCAAGATGACATTATTTTATTTTAACATGAAGGGCCGATTTTTGGCAAGTAATTTTTGGGCAGTTAATCGCTTAAACGACCATCCTCCATGTTGACAATGCGAACGGCAAAGCCGCGCCAAAGGCGATCGGCGATGTCGAGAATCCGGTTATCGTGGGTGACAAGTAAAATCGTGCAACCTTGTTCTTTTGCCAATTTCTGCATGATTTCCACCACATCGCGCCCAGATTGTTTATCTAAGGCTGCGGTCGGTTCATCAGCGAGGACTAATTTGGGATGACTGACGAGGGCGCGAGCGATCGCAACCCGTTGTTTTTGTCCCCCCGATAGATCGTGGGGATAATAATCAACGCGGTTGCCTAAACCGACTGACTCCAAAATTGCCGCCGCTTTTTGATCGAGATCTTGTTCTAAAAACTCCTCGTGCAGTTCCAAAGACATCCTTACGTTTTGTTTTGCTGTCAGGAATTTTAGTAAATTATGTGACTGAAAAATATAGCCAATTTGTCGGCGAATTTTCAGCATTTTGCCCTTACTAATTCCTAACATTTCTTGGCCGAGAATTTTTAAACTGCCCGCTTGTGCAGATCGCAAACCTCCCATTAAACTCAATAAAGTAGTTTTCCCCGATCCCGAAGGACCGGTCATAATTACTACTTCCCCCGCTTTAATTTCCAGATCGATATCGTATAAAACCTGTTTTTTTAATTCCCCCGTGCCAAAATAGTAATTTAAGCCTTTAATGGCAATTACGGGTTCATTAGGGCTAAAATCGACTAATTCTCGCTCTTTTTGAAAAATCGGCATTATTTCACCCTTGATAGCTTAGAAAATATCGGCTGGATCTGCTGTCCTTAATTTGCCCATGGCGACAATTCCAGAGGCAATACACATAATAATTGTTAGGATTAAAACTTCGATCGCCCTAGCGGTAGTCATCACTATGGGTAAAAGTGTAGCGGAGGAAGCGAGATTATAAACACCGAGAGAGACGATAAACCCGGGTATATACCCCAAAACCGCTAGTAATAAAGCCTCTTGCATCAAAACCCCGACTAAATACCAATCACCGTAACCCATAGCTTTTAGGGTAGCGTATTCGGGTAAGTGATCGGTGACATCGGAATAGAGAATCTGATAGACAATGACGATACCGACGATAAAACCGACTACTGTACCTAAACCAAAGATAAAACCAATCGCTGTACCATTTGCCCAATAGGTTTTTTCCCTTTCGGCAAATTCTTTTAAAGTAAGGACTATTACTTCATTTTTAGGGAAAAGTGCCTGTAAATTGCCCTTAACTGCTTCGATATTTGCCCCCGCTTGCAGTTTCACCAGTCCTATATCGATTTCGTGGGGTTGACGTTCGGGAAAGAGCCTTAAAAAGGTAGAATCACTGGTAATGACGTTACTATCGGCAGCAAAGGAGGCACCAAGGGTAAAAATTCCCGCTACCTGTACCTCTTTTTTATTTAACTGAACTGTCAAATCGGGGTTTTTCTGGAGTAAATCGGCAATTGGACCGAACTCTGGTCTTCCTGCTTGATCGTACAAGACGCGATTTAACATCTTTAGATCACTGGATTTTTGATTGACTTCTGGGAGGGTAAAAACCCGTTGACTGGGATCAAAACCAAAGACTAAAGTAGTTCTTTCTAGGGCAGTTTCGGGATTGCGCCACTGGGCCGAAGCAATATAAACTGAGGCTAAAGATTGAATGCCCTCGACTCTTTTAGCTTGATACAAGCGATCGCGTGAGAAACTTTTCACCGCAAAGAGGGTATCGAATTGGGGATTAATCAGGACTAAATCCGCATCGAGGACATAATGGGGTTTAACGGAAGCATCAAATAAGGCATCCCGAAACCCCAACTGTGTGAAGATTAAGAAGTCAGCAAAAGCAATCCCGGCAATAGCCACGATCAAACGGGTTTTCTCTCGCGTCACCTGTAACCAAGATAGGGGCGTTTTTTTGAATAGATGGGTTAGTTTCATGGAAAACCTACTCATTGATAGTTACAGTTACTTGGGAATTGGTTAAACCTGCCACTTTTTCACTGTTTTCGCGATCTAAGGCAATGCGGACAGAGATAACTTTGCGATCGAAGTTTTCTCCCGGTTGATTGCTGAAGATATTTTGTTGGTCAACTTTTAAAGCAATTAAGCGCACTTTTCCCCTAACTTCGCCCTTAAACGCCGATCCGGTAATCGTGGCAGTTTGTCCCTTGCGAATTTTGCCGATATCGCTTTGATAGATTTCGGCAATTACTTCCATGCGATCGGTTTCAGCGAGGTCAACAATTCCTTGATCGCTGATTTGTTCCCCGATACGGGTATTGACTTTAATCACTTTGCCGGTAATTGGCGATCGAATATAGGCCTGATTTAACTCAGTTTGGGCTTTTTTAACGGCAACTAGGGCAGCATTTACCTCCGCTTCGGCTGCCCGCACATCGACTCCCCGCACTTCCGAGACTTGATTTAAAGTGGATCTGGCCTCTTTGATCTGCTGTTGACCGGTGGATTCAATCCGGGCTAGGGTAGTCTTAGCTTCTTGTATCTGTTGTTTACCGGTGCTTTCAATTCTCTCTAGGGTAACTTTTGCTTCTGTTAGTTGTTGATTACTGGTTTCTAAATTTAGTCTTTTACTATCAAAACTAGAGGCGGAAATTGCCCCTTCTTGATAGAGTTTTTCGTAGCGATCAAATTCAGCTTTGGCATTGCGATATTCTGCTTCTAATTTGCCAATTGTCGCTTTTTGGGCAGCCCTATCCCCTTCTAATTGCGCTGTTAATCTTTGGATAGTTGTCCGTTGGTTTGCTTGATCCCCTACCCATTGTGCCTCGATTTTTCGCACGTTAGCGGCATTAGCATCGATTTCGCCGACTTTTGCCCCAGCTTTAACCTGTTCTAGTTTGGCTGCGGCTACTTTCACCTGTTCTTGTGCCTGTCGCAGGTTATCCTCTAATCTTTCCTGACTTTCGAGAATGGCGATTATTTGTCCTGTTTTGACGCTATCTCCTTCATCGACTAATAATTGCTTGACTCGATCGGAATCAAGCAACATCGGGGCAGATATGCTGATAATTTCTGTCCTCGGTTCAATTCTGCCTAAAGCGGTGATTTTTTGCGGTACGGGTGACGCAATTACAGGGGTTTTGGTTTCGGGTTTGCTGGCGAATTGGGAAAGACTATAAAAGGTGGTTATTCCTAATAATCCTATGCCTAATACTATTAACCCGATCATTAACTTTTGATTTGGTTTCACAAAAGTTTTACCTTTCATATTTTTTTAGTTAATAAGTGATTGTTGGGGGTTAACAGTTTTTCTGCAAATAAGTAGTAAGAATTTTACCTAATAATTCCATTTGTTCATCGATCACAATCTGTTCATTGCACCACAGGCGCTCTAATATCAGTCCATTAATAACGCTGACAACTAACCAAGCTACACTCGGATCGCTAATACCTAAAATCTCGATTACTGCCTGATGATAGCGGCGATCAACGCGCTCAAAAAGTTGACTACGACTCAGTTCTTCTCGTCCTTGGTATTGAGAATAATCAATCCATAAGAATAATTGTTTGATGCAGGAATCCTCGCGATTAGTCATAAATTGTCCGAGAATTTTTAGCTTTTCTATCAGGGTTTTTCCTCGATCTATCTCGGCTTTAGCTAATAAAACATCCTGCCGGCACATCTCCTCGACTAATTGCTCGAAAAGTGCCGCTTTACTGGGAAAGTAGTGGTACAGCGTTCCCGTGGACACTCCCAATCCTTGCGCTAATTCTCTCGTCGTCATGTCAGCATAGCCTTTCTCGGCAAAGAGTTCGGCACTTTTTAAGAGGAGTTCTTTTCGGTATTGTTCTACATCTACTATCTTAGGCATAAGTTTAATATCGAACGTTCGTTATATTTTAGCTTAACATTACTATAAATGGGGAAATCGGCTGTCCCTTTGCCTGTATGCTAGAAAGAGGAGCTAATTCGTTATTGAGCGAGCTTTTTCGCAAGGATTGACAGTATGGGTAATATTCACGAGCAGTTATTAGAGGAATTAGCCGAAGTGGAGTGGAGTGACTTGATCCCCCATGCTCAAAGGGATGCGCTGATCCTGGTTTCCGATTCCCTCAATTTAATCGAAGTGGCAGAAGCGATCGCTGGTGATCAGGTTGCTCAAGTGCAGAATTGGATCGGGGAAAAACTACTGGAAAAACCGACACAGGAGCAATTAAGCGATTGGAATTCCCATCCCGATAACCTTTTTAATACACTAATCGTGCAACCTTTTGTGTTAATTCAGGCGGTAGTTTAGATTTAGATAAAACCAAACCCCCCAATCTTGTGGGATTGAGGGGTAGGAAAGAATAATCCTGGCATCGAGCTATTGTCCCGGTCGGCAACCCGACAAGTATCTTGGCCACGGTGAAGTTTCACAACCGAGTTCGGGATGGAATCGGAGTG
>NZ_JAPZSS010000037.1:0-8401 GCF_027532015.1 Microcystis sp. LE19-131.1A
CATTTCTTCTAAGCTATTAGAAGGGGAGAGAATTTCAAAGACCACTTGAGGAGCAATGTTATCTTCTTGCCATTGTTTATAGGAACCCCGTCTTCCTTTCGGACGACCAAATACTACCATAACATCGGGAGCAACCGGTCCGGTAATTTTCTTATCTTGGACAGGATACCAGAGCAGATCTCCCGCAATAAAAACGTTAGGAGAATTAGCAAAGAGAATCTCAAGATTTTCTTTGATTTTCACGATCCATCCGTATTGTTCGGTATTATCAGCCATGGGTTTACCGTCACTGTCGGGGTATTCAATATCTGGATCAATAGCTGGTGTAAAGGTCATAATTTATACTCTGAGGTTATTTGTCTGAAAATTAAATTCTAGCAGTGAGGTTATCTTTCCCCTCTAGTCCCAAAATAACATCGTCAATAAGGTTGCTCAAAATGTTTGTGTACTTTTGTTAAAAAGAAAAAGTTTTCTTGACAAAAAGAACAACTTGTGCTAAAGAATAAATCTCTAACTTGACAAAAATTCCCCGCACTAGAAGCTGATCCAGGATAGCGATCGAGAGTTATAATCGAGCCATTACCCCGCGCTCCCAGTCGGGATGAGAAATCTATGATGACCGCTCTCTACGAGGAAGATTTTGTTCTCTGGACAGAAAAAACCGCCGAACTGTTAAAGCGAAAAGAGTTTGACCTGGTGGACTGGGAAAACCTGATCGAGGAAGTGGAGTGCATGGGAAAAAGCGAGAGACAGGCAATAACGAGTTTATTAAACGTTTTAATCGAACACTTGCTCAAACTATCCTATTGGGAATCGGAAAAAGAACGGAATGCCCGTCATTGGATAGTGGAGATCGCGGCTTTCCGATCGCAATTAGAACAAAAAATAGATAGTGCCACCCTCGTCAACCATGCCCGCGATTCTTGGGAAAAAGCCTATTTAACCGCCAGAAAATCCCTGATTAACGCCAGAATCGTCGATAAAAATGCGATTCCCCTAGAGTCTATATTCACTCTCGAACAGGTATTAGACGGGGATTGGTTCCCCATCGATATCGAACCTTTTTTGGAAACCCGTCCATAAATTGCAGTCATATCCCCGCAAAAAGATTAGGATTATCAGCGAATATAACCGAATATGAAAGATATCGAGCAAATCCGCCGCCAACTCATCGAACGCTACCAACAATTATCGGCACTCGATCAGGTGATCGTCCGTCTTTTTTCCCTAATCTATGAGCCGATCGCCCGCAGCACTTTTCTAGACTGTTTAAATCAAGCTCATTACCGCGACGAGAACAACCGGCGATTTAACGGCCAAACCCTGAAATCCCATTTAGATATCCTCCTAGAAGCGGAAGTAATCACCCAGGACAAAGGCTACGGGCCGCGCTGTCATCCCCTCCTCGTCGAGATTGCCAGCCGTGATAGCGTTAGTAAGGGAGAATTCAAGCGTTTTGCCGAGATTATCAAGGCAAAACTGCCGCAACCCCGAACTCGTTGGGATGAAAGCCTAGTTTTTCAGGGAAAAGAGCAATTAATCCGAGAAATCCGTCTGGCCATCTATCGTCAGGATTTCGACTCGATCGAACAACAAATCGCCGATTATCAGAAAACCAGCTATTCTTCCTCAAAAACCAGCCTAGAAGACCTTCTCATCCTCATCTACGATAACCCCTTCGATGGGGATTGGTTACGGACGCAACCGACCAAATTTCAAGCCCTAGCACTAAATAGCATTCTTGTCAAGGCTTTTGAAAAAATAACTCGCGCCGATGGAGCTTTTTCCCTCCTAGAAGAACTCTGTCAAGACCAGACCAGTGTTTCCGAAGGCCATTTGTGGCTCGAACAGGCAATCATCCGAGGACAAAGCGATAAAGTGCGTCGGTATCTCGATCGCCCCTTCCCGGAAAGCCAAGCAGCAGCAATCGGGGCGATACGGGGTTGGATTGCCTTTCTAGGCGGGGAAAACAGCAAAGCGATCCAAGAATATACCCTCGCCCTTAAAGCCCTAAAAAAAGCCAAAGGAAAACAAAAAATCTATTTTTCTTCGATTAGCGGCTTCTCCTTTATTTTTGCCCTCCTCAAAGAAGGAACCCCCGAACGTCTCGCCGAAGCCGCCAGCTATACCAGTTGGGTGGCGCGTCAAAACGATCATCCTTTCAGTCCGATCTATGCCCGTCTGGAAAAAATCATCGCTGCCCGTCAGGGAGATATGCAGGCCAAAGACGCAATCATCGACGCGACGATCAATCCCTACCAAATGGGCCAGGGTCTAGAGACTCTTATCTGTAGTATCTGTCTCTACTGGATGAGTAGCAGCATCGCTAAAAAACATCTGCCCCGCCTATTGCTGCCCCTCTACAAAGATGCCAAGGCGGCTGGCTACCATTGGTTAGCCCTGGAAACCGGGGCCCTACTGTCCCGACTCGATCGAGCGCCGGAAACGGAGGTGGTTATAAAATGGCATCTCCCTTCCCCCCTGGTGGATGCGATCGAACCCCAGGAAGCTTGGCAACTGTGCCTGAATGCCTTGACTAATCTGTGCGCGCCAACACCAACCCCGGGTAAATCTAACCCCGTCGTCCGCCTTGCTTGGTTTCTCACTATCCATTCCGAGGATTATTTCCTGCAACCAAAAGAACAGAAACTCGACGCGCGGGGTAATTGGAGTCGCGGCCGTCCCGTCTCCCTTAAACGTCTGCGAAAAACTGGGGAAATTGACTATTTAACCCCGCAGGATCTGAAAATTTGCGCCCATATCTTCGTGGAATCCAGTTACTATGGCCAGAACGATTATCACTTTGAGCGCCGGGCCATTATCGAACTGATCGGTCATCCCCTGGTGTTTTGGGAAGATTCCCCCAGAACGCGGGTAGAAATCGTCGCCGGGGAACCAGAATTGCGAGTAAGTAAGGAAAAATCGGGTAAATTAATCCTGTCTTTACTGCCCGATCTCAGCGATCGCCAAGAAGTGCTGATTTGGAAAGAAACCCCCACTCGCATTAAGGTAATCGAAGTCAAGCCAGAACACAGAAGCATCGCCGACATTATCGGCAAAAGCAACCGCCTAGAAGTACCCGACAAGGGCCGGGAAAAAGTGCTGGCCGCGATCAATTCCCTGTCCGGGATAGTGACAGTACATTCCGATATCGGGGGAGGAAAAGCAGCCCGGTCAGTGGCAGCCGATAGTCAACCCCGGATTCATCTCTTACCGGCCGGAGAGGGTTTAAAAGTGGCGGTTCTCAGCCGTCCTTTTGGGGCAGCCGGTCCCTATTTCCAGCCTGGAAAAGGGGGAGAAACAGTAATCGCCGAGATCGAGGGGGAACGGCTGCAAACCACTAGGGATCTGGCCCTAGAGAAAAAACTGGCCCAAACAGCGATCGATTCTTGTCCGATCCTGATCAGTTTTGAGGAGGAAAATGGGGAATGGCGGCTAGAAAATCCAGAGGATTGTCTAGATCTACTGCTAGAATTGCGGGAATTAAACGATAGCGTCCTCGTGGAATGGCCGGAAGGGGAAAAATGGCGGGTGACGCGTCAGCTTCGATTACAAGACCTACACCTAAATATCCACAGTCAACGGGATTGGTTTGCGGTCAGTGGGGAACTGCACCTAGAGGAGAAATCGGTGCTGAGTATGCAGGAGTTGATGAAATTGCTAGAGGGATCGCCGGGGCGGTTTATTCCCCTCGGAGATGGTCAATTTCTTGCTCTAACCGAGGCATTTCGGGAACGGTTACAGGAAATGCGTGCTTTCTCGGAAAAGTCCGGCGACGGTTTGCGGTTTCATCCCTTCGCTGCCCCGATGCTCTCGGAACTCACCGAGGAAGTGGGACAACTCAAGGCCGATAAACGTTGGCGCGATAATTTACAACGCTTTCAGGAGAGTCAGGATTTTACTCCAGAAGTCCCCTCAACTCTACAGGCAGAATTGCGCGACTATCAATTGGAAGGCTTTCGCTGGTTAGCTAGACTGGCCCGGTGGGGGGCCGGGGCCTGTTTGGCCGATGATATGGGATTAGGGAAAACTTTACAGGCCCTGGCAGTGATCCTAACCCGCGCCTCCGAGGGACCGACTTTAGCGATCGCTCCTACTTCAGTATGTTTGAACTGGATTAGTGAGGCGGAAAGGTTCGCACCCACCTTAAATATCATCCAACTGGGAACAGGCGATCGGCAAGCGCTACTCGATCGACTGCAACCTTTTGATCTGTTGGTCTGTAGCTATGGGTTATTACAGCAGGAAGAAGTTGCCACCATGTTGGCCGGGGTAGAATGGCAGACAATCGTTCTCGATGAGGCCCAAGCGATTAAGAATTTCTCCACCAAGCGATCGAAAGCGGCGATGAATCTGCGGGGGGATTTTAAACTAATCACCACAGGAACACCGATCGAGAATCATTTAGGGGAATTATGGAATCTTTTCCGTTTTATTAACCCCGGATTGTTGGGGTCTTTGGAAAGTTTTGATCGCCGTTTCGCCACCCCGATCGAAAAATACGGCGATAAAACCGCTCGCGAACAGTTAAAAAAACTGGTGCGGCCTTTCCTTCTCCGGCGCACCAAAAACCAAGTTCTGGCGGAATTACCGCCCCGTACCGAGATTTTAGTCCCGATCGAGTTAAGCGTCGAGGAGAAGGCGTTTTACGAGGCCTTACGGCGGCGTGCTTTGGAGAAATTAAGCGAGAGTGACAGTACCGCCGGGGCAAAACATCTCCAGGTACTGGCAGAGATCATGAAATTACGCCGGGCCTGCTGTCACCCGCAGTTAGTGGCTCCAGATTTGGATTTAGCCGGCTCAAAATTGTCCCGTTTCGGGGAAATTCTGGATGATTTATTAGATAATCAGCATAAAGCGTTGGTGTTTAGTCAATTTGTCGATCATTTAGCGATTATCCGCAGTTATCTCGAGCAACGGCAGATAAAATATCAATACCTCGATGGTAGTACCCCAGCCAGCGATCGGCAGAAACAGGTGAAAGCTTTTCAAGCGGGGGAAGGGGACGTATTTTTAATTAGTTTAAAAGCCGGGGGGACAGGATTAAATCTCACCGCAGCCGATTATGTTATCCATCTTGATCCCTGGTGGAATCCCGCAGTGGAGGATCAGGCCTCCGATCGCGCTCACCGCATCGGCCAAAAACGTCCGGTGACGATTTATCGCTTAGTGGCCAAGGATACGATCGAGGAAAAAATTGTCGATCTGCACCACCATAAACGCGATCTCGCCGATAGTTTATTGGAGGGGACTGACGCCAGCGGCAAGTTATCCACTGACGAATTATTGCGCTTAATGGCCGAGGGATAAAAATATCCCCGACGCAGTTTAGACTAACTTTTTGATAGCCGCTACTAACTGCTCGATTTCTGAGGGCAAAGTGAAATAATGAACACAGGCACGCACACAGAGGGGGTCGAGGAGAGTTCGCAGTAAAAACCCTTGTTTTTCTAGCTGTTGCACTAAATTTTGTGGGGTGATGGCCGAGTCAATTTGAAAGGAAACTAAACCGGATTCTGGCGGAGAATTTTTTAAACATTTCACCCCTTTAATCGTCTTTAATTCCCCCCAAAGATAAGCCGCTAATTGACAGATTTTTTCGTATCTTTGTCCCCCATCACCCCAGGCGTTATGTACCGCAATAGTTGCCCTTAAACCCTCAAATTGAGGATAGGCAGAAGTGGCCACTTCAAAGCGTCTAGCGTCCGGTTTCCAACCGATAGGCTGTCCTTGCTTATCTGTTTCAATACCGCGCCAACCGATAAAAGTGGGCTGTAAACTAGGGAAAATTTCGGGACGAATATACAATCCCCCCACACCGGCTGGTCCACACCACCATTTATGACCCGTAAAAGCATAACAATCGGCGGCAGTAGTGCTTAAATCTAAGGGCAAACAACCCACGGATTGGGCAGCATCCACCACCACTAAAACGGGTTTTTCGGTGACAGAATTATCATGACAAAGCTGGGAGATTTCCTTGAGGGGTAAAACCTGTCCAGTATTCCAGAGAACGTGACTGACCACCAAAACCCTAGTTTTTGGACGTAAATGAGCGGAAATAAGTTCTATGGGGTTGCCGTCGTTTAAAGTTTCCCGAATAGGACAAGTGGAGATTTCCAGATGATAACGACGGGCAATTTCCCGAACTGTGGCGATAATTCCGGGGTGTTCACAATCGGTTAGTAAAATATGTTCCCCCGCTTGCCAATCAACCCCCCAGAGGGCGATATTACAGCCTACAGTGACATCCTCGGTGATAGAGAGATTGCTCGGGCTGATTCCCAATTCTTGCGCCATTTCTTGCCTGAGAAGTTCCGTTTTTTTGGTAATCCAATCGTTTACCTGTCCTGAAAAAGGCCCCTTTTGTTGGAGAAAATTATAGGTATCGATAATCGCTTCTAATCCGGCCTTGGGCAAGGTTCCCTGACCACCGAAATTAAAATAAACTTTATTGCTAAGTCCCCGAAATTCCTGTCTTTGTTCGGCTAAATCCGGTTTACTAGGGGCGCAATCGAGGCTATTTTCGTCTAAATTCTGCATAAGTGAGGAGATGGGGAGTCAGTTATCAGTTATCAGTTATCAGTTAGAAGGTGTTGGGTTTTGGGGTTTTAGTTGAATTCCCCATTCCCCCATTTTACCACTTCCTGACGACCGACTCCTGACGACTAACGGCTGAATTCTATCGACGGATCAAGTCGCAATTATCACAATAGTATTAAAGCAGAGGAAACATACTTGTGAATGTTTTCTTTTTTTAGTTTATTATTTTTTACCTTGAATGTCAGCCGGGAGGCTATGTATGTTTTACCGATGAGACGGGGCTTTTAAAGGAGCGAAGTAATTCGCCCCAGGGTTCCCCTCATGAAAAGCTGACCAGTATAGAACAGCACTTCGACACATTTCGCCACATTTTGATTCTCCAAACACTTATATTTATATTTATATTTATCGTCCTTGTTAAATATACTCAAAAAAGCTAAGTAGTCGTGCAAAATAAATTTCCTAGTGAAGAAAGGCAAAAAGCAAAAGGCAAGAGGCAAGAGGTGGTTAGATATGTGTAATTAATTTTGCTTAGGTACTTATGATAGGGCATATTGGAAACTGGCACCTCGAGTTGCGCTCGGTTCGACTACGCTCACCGAGCGCAAGGGGAGATTTAAGCTCTATCCCATGAGTGCGATGGGAGTGTCAACAAAATCTGGGCAGACAGGGCCTACCCGATCATAATTATTTACTGGGGAGGGTTGGAAGCGGAAGGACTGCGATCGATGACTTGATCGATTAAACCATAGTCTAGAGCCTCTTCGGCGGACATAAAGAAATCCCTTTCCGTATCCTCGGCGATGAGGTCGAGAGGTTTACCGGTATGACTAGCTAGGTGTTGATTGAGTAATTGTTTGAGATAGAGAATTTCTTTGGCCTGAATTTCGATATCGGTGGCCTGACCTTGGGCGCCGCCGAGGGGTTGGTGAATCATGATCCGCGAGTTGGGTAGGCTCATTCTTTTGCCCGGTTTGCCGGCACTGAGGAGAAAAGCCCCCATACTGGCGGCTAAACCAATACAAATGGTGCTGACATCGGGACGGATTTGATTCATGGTGTCAAAAATCCCTAATCCGGCCGAAACGGAACCACCGGGGGAGTTGATATACAAGTAAATATCTTTTTCGGGGTCTTCTGCTTCTAGAAAGAGTAATTGGGCGACGATTAGGTTAGCCAGGTCGCTGGTCACTTCTTGTCCCAAAAAGACGATTCTTTCCCGGAGTAGTCGGGAGTAGATATCGAAGGCGCGTTCGCCCCGGCCTGTGGTTTCAATAACGGTAGGAATCATTGCGCTTTCTTGTCTTGCTGCTGCGGTTAGTTTTTTGATTTTGACATACTCCCACCGTCAAGCTACGCTGTGACGGGGGATTCTTTCCAGATCACTATCGGAAATTCCTTGTTCAACGAGACAGCTTAGATTCTCAATGTCTCCATTCAAAATCCAGAGGTCGGACTCTCCCAAGGCGTTTGGGTCGGTTTCTGTTTGCCCAACAGTACCGTTGAGATGATTTCCCAAATATTTCAACCCTTTTTTAAGAATATTTATTGCTGCATTATGATCCCTATCTATGACTGTTTGACAATTAGGACATTGATGAGTTCTAGTGCTTAAGGTTTTTTGAACTCTCGTCCCACAAACTGAACAATCTTGAGAAGTAAAATGCGGTGGTACAGCAACACAAACAATCTGATAAATCTTGGCAAAATAATTCAGCCATTGAGTGAATTGATACCAAGAAGCATCGGAAATCGACTTGGCGAGCTTACGGTTTTTGACTAAGTTTCTTACCTTTAAAGCTTCATAGACTACCAAATCATTAGACTGGACTAACGCCAAAGCCTCTTTAATTGCTTT
>NZ_JAPZSS010000048.1:0-10646 GCF_027532015.1 Microcystis sp. LE19-131.1A
TACTTATATGGCAAGCCTTTTCGGGAGTTCATAGATTTTCAACGGTTCTCTAAATTGTGTGATTGGAACCAGAATCGTTATTACAAAAGCCTTCTTACCCTTCTGAGCATTTATACTCATTACATAATTGGGATGCTCCCATGGATTTATCCTTAGTCATTTACCGAGAAATGATCAGGAATTAATGGCATTTTTTCAAGGAAAATTACCACCACAAGTCAAATCTTTTAGCTTTTCTGTCAGTAATCCTCTGCTATTCTCCCCAGAAATAAAAGTAACGCCTTTTTGGGAAGTTGAGACTGGTTCATAATCTTTCTTGAACCTTGAAAAGCGGTTAATATCTCTGGAAAATGGAGAATAGGGAACTCGAATCCCTGACCTCTGCGGTGCGATCGCAGCGCTCTACCAACTGAGCTAATTCCCCAGATATAGACCATAATAGCATTTTTGAGCAGAAAATCCTAGGAACTGGCAAGGGATCGAGGGGCAAAAAATTGAGCGGCTTCTCTCTGGAAAACTTTAAAATGGAAAAAGTAATCTTGAGGATGATAACTAATGGCGATACTACGCTTAGAGAATGGGACAACCTATACCCAGTTAGCCGATATTAGTCTGGAATTGGCTAAATTAAATGTCACTTTAAACTATTGGCCGATCGAAAACGAGGCCACCCGTCAGCTACTTAAGCAAGCTTCTCTGACTGACGAAGAAAAAGAAATAGTTTTAACCAGCTTAGACGGTTATTTTGAGCAACTAAAGCAAGAAGCGGGTTATCAAGCTAGAGATTTAATCGTTTTACACCCTGAAATTCCCAATCTCGACACTTTACTGGCCAAATTCGAGCGCTGTCACACCCACGCTGACGATGAGGTGCGTTATATCATTGATGGGGAGGGGGTTTTTGGCTTTGTCTTTCCCGATGGTTCTCAGGGGGAATTAACTATTCAACCTCAAGAATACATCAATGTTCCCGCCCATAGCGAACACTGGTTTCACCTCACTGCCAGTAAACGAGTTAAAGCAGTGCGTTACTTCACCACTACCGCCGGATGGGTTCCCGAATACACGGAAACCGTTATTCGTTTTCCTAGTTTAACAGCCGTGTAGCTCTTGGTTTCAGGCGATCGCTTTCCCAAAAAGACAGAGGAGTTTTGCGGGGATGGCAACGCCGGCAGCCACAATCTGTTAAGCGGCAAATCTGTCCTGTTGAAAATCTCCCGTCCAGTGCCTAGCCAGACGGGAGATTTTCTCAATTCGGGGGATTGGCGTGATAGATTTAGTCTAAGCCGAATTGATTGCCCCGTTTGTACTGTAAATAGGCGGCAACGAACAAACCCGCTAGGGTAATGGGAATTAAGCCTAGGACAATCCCTAGCACTAAAGGTTCAATCACGTCTGTACTCCTTGGATTAGCAATTTTTCACCCGTATTTTATCGTAGCAGGGGTTGCCCGCGAAAGATAGGGCGATCGTACATACTTCTTAAGTGGGGTGTGGGGTGTATTTTCAGTGAACAGTGAACAGTAATCAGTAATCAGTGAACTGAAAACTCAGATCTGATAACTGATTCAAGACTGTCTCCTGTCTCGGAGTCTCCCGACTCCCCAAAAGGAAAACTTCACTATTAAGATAACTGCTCTACTCTAGGAGCGATCGAGAAAAAATTTTCTCAATTTGCCTTTACCCCAATAGCGATCGATTTCGTGCCAGAGATTGTGGAGACAAAAAACCACTGCGAGACAGAGAGTAACCGCAAGGATTTGAGAGAAACTTTCCCTTTGCCAAAATTTGGCCATTGCCTCCGAAATCACCCGCGTTACCCGATAAGCTTCCAGAAAACCCTCGATCGAGCCGAGAATCAGTGCTGCTAGGGTATAAACAAAGGTTCGATACAGAACACTAACGTAACGGGGACGATTTTCTAACCATTCTAGCTTCATGGCTGCGTCGAGAATGGCCACGGTTTTTGCCGCAAGGATCGCTCCTAAGATCGCTTTACCCAAAACGTAGGTGGTAATCGAATACTCTTCCAGAAATAATTTCATGATCAGAAGAATATAACCGAAAGCCAAGAAAAAAAAGAGGGCAAGAGAACCGATTTTTTTTAATTCCTTTTTAAGTGCTTCCATTTATTTTTATTGATTTTTTTTGATATTTTCTGCCAAGATAGCGGCCGCGTACCATAACTATAAGCTATAGTTAATTATTTGTTGCAGCTATTCTCCCATCTCCAGCAGAAAGTTTGAGCGCTGATAACTAAACTGATGCTTGAAACTAATTACGGCTTGATTGTCGATAAAATGAGGATTACCGAGGGGATCGATGGCACTGAAAGCGTAGAAATAACGGCGTGCTAGGGGCGGAAAATCGCTAAAATCGAAGATTGTGTCACCTTGGGCCACATCTGCCCAAAAATTGCGTAATTTTGGGGCTAATTCCTCCGCTAGACTCACGGGAAGATTGAGGGGATGACAGGTTAATAAACGCATCATAAAAGGATAAGAGCGATCGCCTAACCATTGCCGAGAAATAGCGGGTAAATTCTCCCATCCGGGTATATTTTGCAGATGAAAGGATTCTATGGCTAATTCAACCGTGTTTTCGCAATATTCTAGCACCCGGTAGGGATGGGGATAACTGACGAGAGAACCGGTGGTAATTTCATAGATACCTCTAGTAAAAGCCAGATCCTGCACGTGGAGATGACCGGTAATCAACAATTTTACGCCGTTTTCCTGTAGTATATCGAGCAGTTCTCCCGCATTAGCCAACATATAGCGTTTACCTAATTCATGATTGCTTTGTCCGGGTAAATGCTCGATAACGTTATGATGGATCATCACCATCACTAGATCGTTTTTTAGCGATGGTAAAATCTGTTTTAACCAATGCAATTGTTCTGCATCTAAACTGCCAATTTGTTTACCTTGCTCATCAAATTGATTAGAATTAAGACCGATTAATTGCACTCCGGGTAAAATTTCTTTTTGGTAGTATATTTGTTCGGGATGGCTGTAACCAAATTGTTGATAATAAAAGGGAAAATCTCCTAAACCGATCTGGTTTTCTGTTGCGGTTAAACTCAAAACATCATGATTACCCGGCACCACATAGACGGGAAAGGGTAAAGTGGCTAAACAATCGGCTAACCAACGATGATTTTCTGGTTCACCATCTTGGGTTAAATCGCCAGCAATCAGCAAAAAATCGAGGTTAAGGGTGATGAGATGGTCTAAAACAATTTTTAAAGCGGGAATACTCACTTCCACCAGATGAAAGCGATTAGAATGGTTTAAAATGGTTGTGGGTAAAGCGATATGAGGATCGCTGAGAATGGCGAAACGGAAATTCATCGCATTCAATTGGGCTAAATATCGGTAAACTAGATCGATCGAGGAGAAATGAGGAGAAAATATCTTTGGCTAAAGTTCGCGTTCGTCAGCACGTCAATCCCTTAAGTCATAAATATCGCCATCCGATCGCTCCCCCCGATTGGAATCAAGTTTATCAGGATATGACGCAACCTCTCCATCTTGATATTGGTTGTGCGCGGGGTAAATTTTTGTTACAAATGGCCCAAGTATATCCAGAAATTAATTTTTTGGGGATTGAAATTCGTCAACCTTTGGTAATTGAAGCGAATCAGGAACGGGAAAGGTTAGGATTAAGTAATCTCGCTTTTGTTTTTGGCAATATGAATGTTGCCCCAGAAATTTTACTGCAATCTTTGCCCGTAGATAAGTTATTTCGGGTGTCGATTCAATTTCCCGATCCTTGGTTTAAACAGCGTCACAGTAAGCGTCGAGTCGTGCAGCCGGAATTAGTCATAGCTTTGGCTAAATATATGGTATCTGGAGGCTGGGTTTTTTTACAGTCGGATGTGGAATCGATCGCCCTGGAAATGACGGAGAGATTTCAAGCACATCCCCATTTTGTTCGGCAACATCAAACCCCCTGGTTAGCGGAAAATATTTTCCCCATAGCGACGGAGAGGGAAAAGTCCACTTATAATAAAGGTCAACCGGTTTATCGTTCACTTTTTCGAGTTCGGTAGCTTCAGCTAAAATATCTTGGCACTGTCTGAAATCATGGTTATAAATCTCGACTCACCCCTAATACTTGAGGAGAATAATCGCCCTCCTGTATCTCAATTGTTAGAATTTCTCTTAGCAACAGAAAAAAACAATAAAAAAACTAAAGAAAATCTTACTTTTGAGGCTTTAGTCGGTACTTGGCGATTATACTTGATCACAGGAACTCAAAAAGCGAAAAAGAGAGCGGGAATTGTTTTGGGTAAGGGGCGCTATCTACCGTCCTGGTTAAAAATTACCATCTCTTACCAAAGAAATGAGAGCTTAGAACCGGGAGAATTTATCTCTGGAAGCGTCAGCAATCAGATATTTTTAGGGGCAGTAAAACTATCTGTAAGCGGTCCGGTTAAGTTTTTTCCTAAAACCCGTCTTCTTGCCTTTGATTTCACCCGGCTCAACCTAACCCTATTTAATCGCTCTCTCTATTCAGGTTTTATTAGAAATGGCCAGGTAAGCGAAGCTAATTTTTATCAGGAAAGCATCAAAAAACAGGCATTTTTTGCCTATTTTCTGATCACAGAAACAATGATAGCAGCCCGGGGACGAGGGGGAGGATTAGCCCTTTGGGTAAAAGAGATAAGTGAGACAAAACTAGCTGAAAAATAATTTATTAGAGGAGAAATAGATGGGATATTCTATCGATGTAGATGGGACAAATTTTGACAGTGAAGTGATCGAGAAGTCCTATCTAAATACAGTGATTTTAGACTTTTATGCCCTGTGGTGTGGACCCTGTAAATTGGTAAAACCGATGCTGGAAAAACTGGCAAGTGAATATAATTTTATCCTGGCAAAAATAGATATAGATAAAAGTCCCGAATTAGCCGAACAATACGATGTAGAAGGAGTTCCAGATGTGCGAATTGTCAGCAAGGGAGAAGTGTTACCCTGTTTTGTCGGTGCTTTGCCAGAAGAACAAATTAGAGACTTATTTTCCCGTCTCGATTTACAATCGGAATTAGAAACAGGATTAGCAGAAATCAAAGAAGCGATCGCCCTCGATAATTTGCCCGCAGCTAAACAATTATTTGATCGTCTTTTTCCCAAATATCCCGACGAACCGCGATTAATTATTATGGCGGTAAAATTTCTCATGCGTCTAGAAAAATGGTCAGATGCCTACCGATTAATCAGTGCTATTAAAGAAGAAAATCCTGTTATCAAAGGTTGGAAAACTCTCCTAGAATTTCAACAGTTAAAACCAGAAAATAATCCCCTCGATCCGATATTTTTTACTGGGATTAATTTCGCCTTAAAAGAAGATTATGCCGCCGCTTTAGATAAACTGATCAGCCTGGTGGAAGAAAGTAGAAAATATCGTCAGGATGGGGCAAGAAAAGCCATGTTAGCCATATTTCAGATTTTGGGGGTTAGTCATCCCCTCACCCAAGAATACCAAGCAAAGTTAACATTTCTGCTCTACTAAGTAGGGTTTACTAAAAAAGTTTGTTGGTGGGGTTAGGAGTCAGGAATCGGTCAGAACTAAAGCAATTACCCTGGTAATTTCAACAAATCTATTCCTCGAATTTCTGTTGACAACTGCCAGGGAATTGCTAGAGACAAGACAGTTTATTTGTGGCGAATCATTTCATAGAGGGCAACGTATTCTTCCCCGGGGCGATTCCAAGAGTAATCGCATTCCATGCCTTGAATCTCTAATTTTTGGAATTCTTCCGGTTGAGTGTACCACAATTCTAATGACCGGGACATGGCTGATTCGAGGGCATTATTATCGGGATCAAAAAAGACAAAACCATTGCGTTCTTCCGGTTTGTGATAGGTATCATAATCACGATCAAAAACCGTATTAACTAAACCACCAACTCCCCGGACAATGGGAACGGTTCCATATTTTAAGCTGATTACTTGTGTCAGTCCGCAGGGTTCAAAATTACTGGGAACCACAATCATATCGGCCCCCGCATAAATGAGGTGAGATAATTCCTCATTAAAGCCCAATTCAATATGGACATCAGGGTTATTATTTAGGTGATTTTTCTCGTGCCAGAACCAGTTATTAATTAACGATTCGGTGGCGGAACCTAAGAGGACAAATTGCGCCCCGCGAGCTAAGGCATAATACATGGCATGGTGAACTAAATGTACACCTTTTTGGTCATCTAAACGACCGACATAACAAATTAAGGGCTTTTCTGGTTCATCTCTTAACCAGAGTCTTTCTCGCAGTGCCTTCTTATTGCGTGCCTTCTCGGAGAAGTTATCAATACCGTAGGGTGCAGGAATAAATTTATCTACTTCTGGGTTCCAGATATTGTAATCTAAACCGTTGAGAATGCCAGTAAATTTGTGTTGATGCTGGTGAATTGTATGACCTAAACCGTAACTAACATCGGTGTGGTGTGCTTCCCAAGCATGGTGGGGTGAGACGGTATTGAAATAGTTGGAAAAGACGATCCCACCTTTCATAAAATTAATCACAAAAGGATTGAAGTTATCGCGCATTCGGGCATAGCTAAAGTAGTAAGTATCGTTATTTAATCCTGTTGCCCAGAGAATTTCTGCACCACCAAATCCTTGGTGTTTAAAGTTATGGATGGTGTAGAGAACGCGCTGATTGCCCATACCATGATATTTATAAATTTCAAAAAGTAAGGGCGGAATTAAACCCGTTTGCCAGTCGTGACAATGAATTATATCGGGACGTTTATTACTTCTGAGCAAAAATTCTAAAGCGGCTTTAGAGAAGAAGGCAAAACGCATATTATCGTCTTTACAACCGTAGTAAGTACCGCGATTAAAGAAATTATCCCCCGAATTGGGTTGAATAAAGAAACACAAGCGCCCGTGTACCCAACCACAAAAAACGTTACAGTGAATTGCGCCACCGTACCAAGGCACCCACAGGTCCCGATAAGCCTCGTGTAAGCCCCAAATTTGGTCGTAGCGCATACAATCATACATGGGTAGGATTAGCTCCACGCAATGACCGCGAATTTCTAATTCTCGACTCAATCCATATACCACATCCCCCAATCCCCCAGCTTTAATCACCGGGGCGCACTCGGAGGCAACCTGAACTATATACATATATCAATAACTCCCTCGATTAATCTACAGGTCAGCTAGAAGCAATTTTTACAAAAGTATACAGTCTTCTGTGATTAAATGGCTCGATCGAATTAGTTGCGGGTTTGGGTGTTGGGGTGTTGGGGAGAACAAAGCTGCCTTTTGCCTTTTGCCTTTTGCCTTTTGCCTTTTGCCTTTTGCCTTTTGCCTTTTGCCTCCTCAATATTAACAGCGTTTTAACTGTCCTAGTAGCAAAATCACCTCATCGATGCCGTTTCTGAGGGTGGTGGCGGTTTTATCGCTGTTATTGACGGTTATGCTAAAGATTAGGGGTTGATTGTCGGCGGTTTCTAGATAACCGGCGAGAGCGGTAACTCCGGTTAAAGTCCCGGTTTTTGCCTGTAATCGTCCTTCTAGGGGAGTCTGGCGAAATCTATTGGTTAAAGTGCCATCAATGCCGCCAATGGCTAAAGAACGACGATAATCAGGATTTTCTGCCATTAGTTGTAAGATTTGACCTAAAGTATTGGGTTTAATCAGGTTTTGTCGTGATAGCCCCGAACCATCGCCGATTTTATAACTATCGCTGTTAATTCCCAGTTTTGTTAAAGTTTCTTGCAATCCCGAGACACCGCCGAGCATTTGTAGTAGGGTTTCGGCTAGTAAATTATCGCTATTTTTATTGACTTTTTCCACCAAATATGCTAGGGGTTCTGATTCTAAATTTGTGATTTCATCGCCGAGAATTTCTGAGCTAATTTCGGCGGTTTTAACGGTAATTCCCGTTTTTTCGAGGATATTACGCCAGCGATCGAGGAAATACTCCGAGGGTTGGGGAATAGCTAAATTAAAATCATCTTGACTATCAATAGCCAGAGAACCAGTGATAATCAGGCGATTATTGGCTAAATTGCCCTTAATTGCCAGATTATTCGGGCTTCCTTGCGCTGCCGTGCTGGTTTGATTCTCAATTAGCCATTGTTTAGCGGCAATGGGATCAGACCATTGTAAATCTAAGCTTTGCCCCAATTGTCGCGGTAAAAGCCTTAAATTGACGGAATTTTCGTTTAAAACCAAGCTAGAAGCGGGTACAGCATAGTCAAAAAAGACATCTTCCCATTCCCAGGTTTTTTGACTATCGGAGACGACAAAAGGACTAGCAACGACAATTAAACGAGAAATTGAGTTAATTCCCCTTGCTTTTAACTTTTCTGCTAATTTTTCTAACTTTTCTGTGGTTATGGTTGCATCTCCCCTCCCGACTAAGGTTAAAGTCTCTAAATCGGGGGGGTTGCCTTGGGCTAAAATGGGGGTTTTCAGACGATAATCGCGGTTAAATTTGCTAAAAGCGGCGGCAGTGGTTAATAATTTCGCAGTAGAAGCGGGAGTAAAAAAGTTATTTTCGTGGAGACTATAGAGATTTTCTTGAGAATTGAGGGATTTTACTAAAATTCCCCAATAAGCACCTTGATAATCGGGTCGGGCCAAAATGCGATCGATCTCGGTGGCTAAGTCTGCTGGACAGATAAACTGGGAAGGGGGGGAATTGTCTTGACTGATGGGGGTTGCGAGGGTGAGGGGATGGTTTACCCAGAGAAATAGGGAACAGGTCCCCAAGAGAAAAGATAATTTCGATCGGCGTGTTAGCATAGAATTAAATCTTGGCAGTAGGTAGGCGTTAAAAATTATCAGATGCCCCCCTTATTAAGGGGGATCCCCCCGCCTATCGGCACCCCCCTTAATAAGGGGGGATCGGCACCCCCCTTATCAAGGGGGGCAGGGGGGATCGAACCTAAAATCCATTTTTAATTTAATTATAACCAGCTACTTAGTAAATAAATTGACTCTAATTTAGCAGCATTAGTGACCATATTGTCCTAGTTACTTAATAGATTCAGTTAGGGATTGATCCGAGATATTTTCTATCCTTTTTTGCCCAGAAAGTTTCTTGATTCCGTCAAATTTCTATACATTCGCGAGGATATTTTTATGAGTTATGATTTTGATTTATTCGTGATTGGTGGTGGTTCTGGGGGTATTGCCACCGCTAGACGGGCAGCCGAATACGGGGCAAAAGTGGGATTAGCAGAATATGATCGCTTGGGAGGAACCTGTGTTAATCGCGGTTGTATTCCCAAAAAATTAATGGTTTATTCTAGTCGTTTTCCGCAACTATTTAAGGATGCGGAAGGTTACGGGTGGAGTTCAGTAGAGAGTCAGTTAAATTGGCAAAAATTAATTAGCGCCGTTAATCAGGAAACTATCCGTTTAAATGGCATTTATCAAAAGATGCTCGATAATTCTCAAGTGACGCTTTTTCCTAATTATGCCAAGTTTCTTGATAGCCATACCCTAGAGGTGAGAGAGGAGAAAATTACTGCCGATAAAATTTTAATTGCCGTGGGGGGACATCCGGTTAAACCCGATATTCCGGGGATCGAACACACAGTAGTTTCTGATGCCATGTTTCAACTGCCAGAACAACCAAAAAGAATTATAGTTTTAGGAGCGGGATATATTGGGGTAGAATTTGCCGGTATTATGCACGGATTGGGGACAGAAGTGGTGCAGTTAATCCGTAAAGACAAGATTTTAAGAGGGTTTGATGAGGATATCCGCGATGAGATTCAAGGGGAAATGATCCGTCAGGGAATTAAAATTATGCCCGAAACTTTCCCCACTTCGATCGAGAAAACTGCTGCGGGTTTAAAAGTACATATTCAGGGTCAAGAAACCTCAGAAATCTTATTTGTTGATGCCCTAGGATTAGCCGCTACTGGCAGGATTCCTAAGCTGGAAAAATTGGGCTTAGAGAATGTCAATGTCGAGGTAAAAAATCGGGCAATTGTCGTCAACGAGTATAGCCAAACCAGTGAAGATAATATCTATGCCGTGGGTGATTGTACCGATAAAATTAATTTAACTCCCGTGGCGATTAATGAGGGGCGAGCTTTTGCCGATACAGTCTTTGGTAATAAACCCCGGTTAATGAGTTATGAAAACGTTCCTTCGGCAGTATTTTCTACTCCTGAAGCGGCGACGGTGGGATTAACGGAATTGCAAGCCAAAAAACAATATGGTGACACGGGAATTAAAGTTTATCGGTCTAAATTCCGCCCTGGTTACAATGTTTTACCAGGCCGAGAGGACAAAACTTTGATGAAATTAGTTGTCCACCAGGAAAGTGGTAAAATCCTTGGGGCGCACATGGTGGGAGATCACGCCGCCGAAATTATTCAGGGAGTAGCCATTGCCGTAAAAATGGGGGCGACAAAAGCCGATTTTGATGCCACTGTCGGCATTCATCCCAGTGCTGCCGAGGAATTTGTCACCATGCGTTGATTAAGTAGGTAGGCGTTAAAAATTATCAGACACCCCCCTTATCAAGGCTGTCCTTTAGTCACATCTTTCTTAACATTTCAAACCTTTGTAGCACAAGGCTTTCAAGACTCGGTTAACAATTTGTAATATTCCTTGTTGACACCCTTACTGACAAAGAAAAAACTGAAATCAAGTCAGGATAAGGGTT
>NZ_JAPZSS010000171.1:0-11532 GCF_027532015.1 Microcystis sp. LE19-131.1A
GGCCAAGCTTTTCTGGTCGGAACCCCCTAAGCCGAGTTTTCAAGGTGCTGCGCCGTCCACTTGGTTTTCGAGACTGGCCTTTTAATTCTAACGTAAAGCCAACCTAGAACGGCGGGGTTTCAGACCCAAAATTTCCGATGATTGTAGCGGCGAATTGCCTTCGCCCTCTTTTAATAACTTCTGCTTATCACTATAAGTGGGAGAGAGTCACAAATATTGAGATGCACCCAAAAGATGAGTCTAAAACTTTACTTTTTGCGTCATGGCGAAACCACAGCCAGTCAAACGGGTAGTTTTTGCGGTCGATTAGACTTGGAACTAACCCCAGCCGGCTATGAAATGGCCAAGGATTTCGCCCTTGCCTATCGAGATGTGCCTTGGACAGGGATCTATTCCAGTCCCCTCAAACGTACCATGGCCACAGCCACCCCTTTAAGCGAACTCTTAGGTATTCCCATCCACAAACGGGAAGGATTAAAAGAGATTGCCTACGGCCAATGGGAGGGAAAAACCGCAGCCGAGGTTAATCAGGAGTTTCATGATGATTATGTGCGCTGGTTAGCAGATCCGGGCTGGAATTCTCCCACAGGAGGCGAAAAAGGCATCGATATCGCTCGCCGTAGTTCGGAAGTATTAGAGGAAATCGACCATCATCACGATGATGGCCATATTTTGATCGTTTCCCATAAAGCAACGATCCGAATCATGTTATGTTCTCTTTTAGGCATTGATATCGGCCGTTATCGCGATCGAATTGCCATGCCCGTGGCCTCGGTGACGATCGTCGAATTAGCCGAACATGGTCCCCTCTTTCAAGTCATGGGCGATCGCTCTCACCTCCGCAATGACCTGCGCTCCCGAGCGGGAACCTAACCAGTCAACAGTAACCAGGGAAGCCCCGGATTTGGTCTCCTGAAAAACTATGTGCTTGATGTTATATTTTCTGCGACACGGACAGACAGCCTATAGCAAAACGGGAGGATACTGTGGTACTCCAGAAAATGACCCCGGTTTGACGGCCGAAGGCATCGAAATGGCGGAAGAATTCGCCGATGTCTATCGTTCTTTACCTTGGCGTGCGGCCTATGTCAGTCCCCTCCAAAGAGCTATTCAAACCGCTAAACCTCTCTGTGAAGCGGTGGGACTGAAATTAGAAATACGCCAGGGATTACAAGAGATCGGTTATGGTCTTTGGGAAGGTATGCACCCTAACGATATCGATCGTCAATATCATGATCTCTATGTACGCTGGTTGACGGATCCGGCTTGGAATGCTCCCCCCAACGGGGAAAGGGGGATCGATATCGCCCGTCGTTCCGCGGCCGTTTTGGAGGAAATTGAACACATCCACAGTGATGGCAATATCTTGATCGTTTCCCACAAGGCCACCATCCGGATCATGCTCTGTAGTCTGATGGGCATTGATGTGGGCCGTTATCGCGATCGATTTGAAATGCCCGTAGCCGCTGTCAGTATTGTCGAATTAGGCAGTCGTGGCCCGCTTTTCCATGGCATCGGTTTACGTTCCCACCTCAGTGAGTACCTGCGTTCTCTCCCCTGCACCTAATCAGTTATCAGTGATCAGTTATCAGTGATCAGTTATCAGTGATTCAGTTATCAGTGATCAGATGTCAGTTTTCATACTCAATCCGGTTATTAAAAACTGATTATCTATTCCCTCTTTTGCCTTTTGCCTCTTGCCTTTTGCCTCTCCTGATATTTAGCCTATACTCAACGGATTTAGTATCAGGTCACTGATTACTGTTTACTGATCACTGAAAATACTCCCCACTTCCAATTTATGACCAAAATCCATCACTTTGAGCTATTACCTTCCACTAATACTAGAGCATGGGAATTATTAGAATCGGGGGAAAAGCCTCCTTTTGTGGTGACTGCTAGTCAACAAAGTGCCGGGAGGGGACAATGGGGACGGGAGTGGATTTCTGAACCGGGAGGATTATATTTATCTTTGGCGTTAAATCTGGATTTAGAGGTGGATAAATCTGCCCATCTCGTTCTCGCTACAGTTTGGGGCATCGCTCATCATCTGAATTGTCAGGAAATACCTGTTAAAATCAAATGGCCGAATGATTTAGTATTACTAGGGCGCAAACTAGGGGGAATTAACCTAGAAACCCGTATTCAGGGTCAAAACATCCCGCAAGCAGTCATCGGAGTGGGCCTCAATTGGTCTAATCCTGTCCCCCCCACGGGTATTAATTTACAAGCTTTTACTGGCAATAAAATCACCTCGATCGCCCAGTTAACTTCTCTCATCAGCGATGCTATCCTATACGGCTATGAATATTACTGTCATCACGGCATAAAAGCCCTATTAGCCTCTTATTTAGAATTTTTTGCCAATTTTGGTCAAAAGATAGTTTTTGAGGGCTATCAGGGCATAATAACGGGGGTAAGCGATCGAGGGGAATTAAAAGTTAAATTAACCTCGGACAATGCCAGTAGCGAAATCTATATACCGGCCGGTAGGGTCAGTCTCGGCTATAATTGAGTCTAAATATTTTTTTGACTAAACTGTGAGAAGTGAGGCCGCCCTATGTATCCTTCATCGGTGATATTGAAACTTTTTCTCGGAAAATCCTTAAAAAAGAAGCTGAGTTTATGCAGTGGTCTCGGTTTAGTGGTCAGCGGTCTGATTACTCTTGCTCCCAATGCGATCGCTAATTCCGAAATTGGCAGCGAAACCCCAGTGGTGGAAAATGCCGCCCCGACTCTGAAAGCCCCCGTTATCAAAGAAAATACTAATCCTGCCCCCCGTCTGGCTATCCCCGAAAACCATCGAACCGATATGCCTACCCTTGCCCCCCGGGCCGGCGGTAAAAATAACTTTATCGATACTAGAAACTTTAACCCCCCCAGTTCCGTTGTTGTCACCGAGCGCCGCAGTGGTTGCCAAACCATCGCCCAAAATGGTCAACTGGTAGGAGGTAGCTGTAATCTGGCGGCCCGGGCCTCCCGTCGTCAGCCGGTCAGCACTGTGGCCAAACCCTTACCCCCGGTTAATCTGGCCCGGGTGCGTCTCAATCCTAATCCGGCCGTGCGGGTAGGACGGCGGTCTCAAAATCAGCCGGTTATCGCTCATAATTCCCTGCGTCGTTATGCCCCCACTCTCGTCGCTTCTAGCTCCCCGGTACGTCTGGCCGCCCCGACGGTGATTCCAAGTCAGGTGGTAGCCCTCAATCCCCCGGAATGGAATGGCGTAAAATTAGCCTTGGCCCCAGTGACTCGTGCGGAAGTGGAGGCAATCAGCGAAGCGACCACCTATGAGCGGGCCACCCGTTTAAGTCCCACGGATTCTAACCAAACTCAACGCACCGATTTACTCTTTCCCCTCGCTCTTCCCGCCCAAATTACCTCAGTTTTCGGGTGGCGAAATCATCCGGTCAGCGGGAATCGGGCCATGCACGCGGGTACTGATTTAGGCGCACCGATGGGAACACCTGTATTAGCCGCCTACGCAGGGGAAGTGGCCACCGCCGACTGGTTGGGAGGTTACGGATTAACGGTGATTTTGCGTCACCTCGATGGTAGTCAAGAATCTCGTTATGCCCACCTTTCGGAAATTACCGTCAAACCGGGAGAATGGGTGGAACAGGGAGCGGTTATCGGTCGCGTGGGTAGTACGGGAGTTTCTACTGGTCCGCACCTACACTTTGAATGGCGACACCTAACCGAACAGGGTTGGACCGCCGTGGATGCCGGTTTGCATCTAGAATTAGCCCTCGATAATCTGGTGCAGAGAATGCAAATGGCCACAGCCACTGACTCTAATCAGAATTGAATGGTGAGCTAATAGAACATCTTTGGTGGGAATTAAAATCTCTCGTGAAAAAACTCGCCCCGAAAAGGGAAGAAGCCTTAAAAGCTATCTTACATCTTGGCTTGATGCTAGTAAGCGAGAAACACTCGAGAAACTATTTCCCCCATTGCTGTTATTATGCCTCTCATACCATTTTTCTAAAGTAATGGCAGAGATGGTTAATTACCCTCACCCCGAACCCCTCTCCCAGAAAAGGAGAGGGGAGTGGGATACCTGCCACGAATAAAGAAAAATGGTATCAGTTCTGCAAAGTCCTGCAATTACTTGAGCGACTTTTTCAGCAAACCCTACCAAATAATGAAAAACTTTCTAGACTCAACTAACCGAGGGGAAAAAAATAATTTCCTCATCCCCTTTGCCTATGTGCTAGGAGTGGCCCTACCCTTTATTTTGGTCTATTTTCTCCCCATTTATCACGTTACCGATGTCTTCCAATTTAGTAGATGGGGGGATTGTCTCGCAGCAGGTAAAGTATATATGGATTGTCCTCGCAAAATCCCAGACTATCCTAGTATAGGTGTACTAGCAAGTGGTGGAGTAATTGCGGCGATAAAATCCCTATTGGGAATTAGC
Source organism: Microcystis sp. LE19-131.1A (assembly GCF_027532015.1). Classification (NCBI taxonomy): domain Bacteria; kingdom Bacillati; phylum Cyanobacteriota; class Cyanophyceae; order Chroococcales; family Microcystaceae; genus Microcystis; species Microcystis sp. LE19-131.1A. Next base: position 4,418 of record NZ_JAPZSS010000171.1, read on the forward strand.
GAAAAAACCGAAGCTATCTACCACTTCCGTTTTTACCTAGCGTTTGTTGACGCTGTCATTTTTCTCCTTCTTACCTACCTAGCGAGAATCTTAAAATTCAAACGCCCCGTAATCATCGGTTTAACCATTACCCTAGTGCTATTTCTCTGGGCGGCAGGTTCTCTCTGGGGACAGATTGACAACGTAGGCTTATTATTTTGCCTCTTGGCTACCATTGGTTTCTTCCAATCTTGGAGTGAGGAAAACACCCTGCTCAAAAATATCCTCTGGTTTCTCCTCGGGATGTTTAGTTTAGTCCTATTCATTCTCACTAAACAACTTTTTATTTTTTCCCTACCCTTTTTTGCCCTAGGTATCCTGACCACAGGTTACAAATTCCAGCAAAGATACCAGACTAAAGGCTTAATCTGGCTGGGAGCAACTCTACTTTTAAGCCTCGGATTTTTCCTCTACCTAGATAGCCTATTTGCAGTTCCCCTCAGACTGATTCAGTCTAGTTTCCTCTTTGTCTTAAAGTCTAGTGTTGCTCAAGGTGACAAAATCTCAGGAAATGGCTTTAATATCTGGATATTTCTCGGTTTAGAACCGGGCGCTTCCTCCCTAGTACCTTTTATGGATTTGCAACTGGGTAGCTGGAAAAAAGGTATCAGTCCTCACCAAGCAGGGTTTTTACTCTATGCTGGTTTCATGGGTTTTCTTCTCTGTACAGGTTTAATCAAGATTTGGCAAATTCTCGCCACCAAAACCGAGGCGATTAGCCCTAAATATAATCCTACCTATTTAATGGCACTTCTCTGCCTTTTCCACGGACTAAGTTACCTAGGTTTTAATATTCTTCTCAGTGGCACTCATGAGCGCTATCTCTATATAGGTTATCCTTTTATTTTGATCAGTGTTATCTGGCTCTACTATCAGGATTTCCTGGTATCCAGACGCGCCCTACTCGCCTCTTTATTTGCTGCTTTTGCCTACGGTTGTTTTCTTTACTCCCAAATATCTAATGCTTATGTGGCACAAGCACAACAGTATTTAGGTTTTCAACAACCACCGAATGTTCCCTTATTACCCAAGTTCTTCTTTATCTTTGAAAGACATCAGTTTCTGGGTGCCGTTCATATATTCTTGCTAGTTTTCCTAGTAGATATTTGGCAACAGCTAAGTAAAAGACAGATTGTTCTTCCTAGTTCCGATAAGTGAACATCAATCGCCACCGGCAAAAGCGCCTACAAACACTGACTCTAATCAGAATTAATTTGTTTTGGGTTACAAATATAGCGGTTTTTGGAGCTTAAAAAAGCATTGTTGAGCTTTTGCCCAATTGATGCGTTTTCATACATTCGCAGCCTTAGTAATATCAAGTTAAATTCTATTCAGTGCAGATAGAGCGCGCCTATTGAAAGATTAAATAATACTTTTCGACAAAGGATTTCTCGGCTGGTGAGAGAGAGTCTATCTTTCTCTAAAAAAATGGAGAATCACCTTGGGGCTCTTCTAGGTTCTGTGTGAGAATGGTATAATAGTAACACAGAACAGGAGGTGAGTTATGTGGATAAATTTTGATCAACTCCTCGATTTACCAAATGTAACAGTGGTCAATTATCAAAAAATTGCTCAGACAATTTTCTTAAAGCTTGCTCTTTTAAATGAAACAATTGAATGTCCGATGAAATACAATTGCAATTTTCTTTATCCAATGGTCGCGTGATTTTTACTCAAGATACTGATTTTTTAAGAATCAATCAACTAGCACGTTGCTTCAAGTCAGAAAAATTCCCCTCTATCCGTCCCAACCTAATCGAGACTATTGGTCACTGGCTAAATAACGCGATCGCCGAACCATAAAAAAATGCCTGCCAAAGATATTTTCCATGATTGTGTAAAACACGCCCTAATCAAAGATGGCTGGATAGTTACCGATGATCCCTTAAGTCTTAAAATTGGCAAAAAAGACTTGTTTATTGATCTAGCAGAGGAACTGTTAACACAAATTGATCCCCCCTAGTCCCCAAAAGAAGAATCTCCCCATGAGTAACCCTATTATCATTGAAACTGACTTAAAAGATATTCTCGCTAAACTTGACAATCGGTTAGAGCGAATCGAAACAAAACTAGAAGTATTACCGAAAATAGAGGCCGAAGTTTCCCAAATCAAAGAAGATGTCAAAGACTTGAAAGAAAGGGCAACGGCTCAAATATGGGCTTTGATAGTCACTGTTATCGGTGCAACTGTTGCAGCAATTATCAAATTCGGTTTTCTGACTAAAACTTAAATCATCCCTAAAAACTAAGTTGGAACTAGACAAGTTCCAACCAGTAACAAAAAATTGACCTTGAAGATTAACGACGGATTGGTGCCATCGCACCGTCGGCAGCAGCACGAAAAGGTTCCACTGCCTCGCTATAATCGATCGGTAAAATAGCCACCACGTTATCATGAGGACGGGGAATAATTACCCAGGTTTCTAAAGCTGCCCCCTCGGTTTTATTGACGGCTTCAATGCCGGCAGCCATAGCGGTTTTTACCTCCTGTACATCCCCACGAATATTGAGGGTAAAACGGGCGCTTCCTGCCCTTAAATAACCAACAATCGTGATCCGTCCTGCTTTTACCATCGCATCGGCGGCCGCTAGAATACCGGGGAAACCTTTGGTCTCGATCGATCCCACCGCGGGTTGGGCTGTCATAAATTAACTCCTAATAACAAAAATCAGATAAGTTTAATTGATAGAATCCAATCTATTTTCCAGTCTTTAACTATAGTCTAGTTTGGGGCTAATCGCTAGGGAAATTAACTGCGAAAACGGTCTGACTTAGCCGTATGCTGCACTGGTAAAACCGCCAGTACATTTTCTGGAGGATTCGGTACGATGTAATGACTGACCACATTGCCACCAAAAGCGGTCATCGCCGCCGCTAATCCTGCCTCTACTGCTGGTTTAACCTCGGAAATCGGACCGCGAATCGCCACCAAAAATTCGCCCCTTTCCGCTAGATCAAAATAAACTAGGGTGACTCGTCCCCCTTTAACCATGGCATCCGCCGCCGCTAAAACGGGGGGAAAACCCAACGTTTGAATGACTCCGACCGCCTCGGGCATTTTTCCTGATCTCCTGCGAAAGCAACTTTACATTATACCCCGATCCTGTCTTGATATTTTCTTCTGGAAATCCTCGACCGATCGAGCCTGTTTTTTCTCCAAATACTGTTGATGGGACTGATCGGCCAGATAATAATCTCCTGCGGGTTCGATCAAAGTAACGATATCCTGCTGAAACTTTCCCGATAGTTGTAGTTGACGCTTGGAAGCAGTGGCGATTAACTTTTGTTCCGGGGTGTGATAAAAAATAATCGATCGATATTGTTCTCCCCGGTCAGGTCCTTGGCGATTTAACTGAGTCGGATCATGGATTGACCAAAAAACGGCTAATAACGCCTCGTAGCTTATTTCTTGGGGATTATATTCAATTTGTGCCACTTCCGCATGACCGGTAATTCGCGATAAGACATCGAGATAACTAGGATTGGGAAAATGTCCCCCCATATAACCCACAGAAGTCGCAAAAACCCCCGATAAACGCCGAAATGCGTCCTCGGTTTTCCAAAAACAGCCGGCCCCAAAGGTGGCTTTTTCGCCGCTATTCATTTCTCCTCACATCCTTGGCAAATTCTACCACTGCTTTTGTAATTGTCTCGCTTAAATTAGCATAAACTTTGGCAAAAGGGGGGGCTTTTTCGGTTAATCCTAGGATATCCGCCGTTACTAACACCTGACCATCACAATCTTCCCCCGCACCGATACCAATCGTCGGGATAGTCAATTTATCGGTAATAGTAGCGGCTAAATTGGCGGGAATATGTTCCAAAACCAGGGCAAATACTCCCGCTTTCTCCAAGGCTAAAGCTTCCTCGATTAATCTTTGTGCCTCCGATGGAGTTTTTCCCTGCTGACGGTATCCTAACCGATGGACTGACTGGGGAGTTAATCCGATATGACCCATAACAGGGATGCCTATCTCGGTTAAACGGCTAATAGTCTCGATCATAGCGGGATAACCTCCCTCTAATTTTACCCCTTGCACTCCCGCTTCCTTTAACATCCTTCCGGCGGAGTGAATTGCCTGACTGACACTTTCCTGATAGCTGAGAAAAGGCAAATCACAGACAACTAAAGCTTGTTTTACCCCGCGAGACACGGCCGCCGCGTGGTGAATCATCGCCTCGAGGGTGATCGGTAAAGTGGTAGGATAGCCCAAAGCGGTCATAGCTAAGGAATCACCTACCAAGATAATATCAATTCCTGCCCGATCGAGCAGTCGCGCGATCGGATAATCCCAAGCTGTGAGGGTGACAATCGCGCGTTTTTGCTGTTTCCACTCGATTAATTTGTTGGTGGTGACTGCCATTGTTTATTCACTGCGGACAGCTTCAAGGATACGGGAAAAATAGAAACGAGTGCTAGTCATACTCGTCCGTTCAATTTTAAAGCCATTTTCGTTGAGAGCGGCGATTATAGTTTTTTCCTTGTGTTGATAGGCACGAGTGGTTTTACTCGGTCCGGGGAAAAATTGACCAATTTTCTTGAGAATGGTTAATAAACAGGTTTTAGGGGCAAAACTGAGGATTAAACGGGATTGAGCTAGGGTTCCCAACTGTTTAATCATGCCTAAGGCTTCTTCTGTGGGATAGTGAATGAGAACATCAAGACAGATGACTGTGTGATATTGGCCGGTTAATGCTTCTAAATCTTGAACGGCAAAGGTGAGTTTACTGGTATCTGCTAACTCTTTGGCCGCTCTTTCCTTGGCTTCTGTCACCATTTTCTCGGAAATATCACTGGCGAAAATAGTTGCGCCCGCTTTAGCGAGGGGAATACTAAGACTACCGACTCCACAACCGGCATCACAGATCGAGAGATTAGGCAAATTGTCATCACTTTCTAACCAACCGATAACGGTATCGATCGTCTGTTGATGACCGATGCGAATATCTTTTTGTACTTTGTTAACTTCGCCATCCCCATAAATCCGGCGCCAGCGATCGAATCCCGTGGCGTTAAAATAGTCCTTGACTATGGCTTTATCGTCTAATGTGTTGGTCATAAGGAAATCTAAACGAGCGGAGATGGTTATTAGTTTATCCTACCGTGAAAGCTCTCAACGGTTGCTGCTGATAGCTGACTCCTGACTGCTCAGGAGAGGACCGGGAGCGATGGCAACTCTGTGGAAAAGCTTAATTTGTTTTTCGCTTCACCGTTAGTTAACCTAAAGTGAATATCATGTAATCGTCCCAAGATCGATTAGTAAGGGTTCCATGTCAATTATTACCCATAGAACTAAGATCGTAGCCACGATCGGCCCTGCCAGTAATTCGCCAGAAGTCCTCAAGGAAATGATCGGTGCGGGGATGAATGTAGCGCGGCTAAACTTTTCCCACGGTAGCTACGAAGATCATGCGAGAGTTGTTAGCCTTTTACGGCAAATTTCTCAAGAATTAGACAATCCGATCACTCTCCTGCAAGATTTACAAGGGCCAAAAATTCGCGTCGGTAATCTCCCCAATGGTTCCATTACCATCAACGACGGCGACTATCTCACCCTTGTACCCATGGATGAGTATCGGGGAGAACCGAACACCGTTTCGATCGATTATCCCTATCTGGCCGAGGAAGCACAGCTAGGTGAGCAAATTCTCCTCGATGATGGCTTATTAGAGCTAAAAATCGTTGAAATTAACGGAAAAGATCTAAAATGTCAAGTATTGGAGGGAGGAATTCTCAAGAGTCGCAAGGGAGTTAATCTACCCCGTCTCAATTTGCGCTTACCTTCCATGACCGAAAAAGACAAACAAGACCTAGAATTTGGTCTTTCTCAGGGGGTTGATTGGGTTTCCCTCAGTTTTGTTCGTAAAGGAGAAGATATCAAGGCGATTAAGGCATTTTTAGCCGAGAGAAATCATGGGGATGTGCCAGTGATGGCTAAAATTGAAAAACCGCAAGCGATCGAAAATTTGGAGTCAATTATCGAGGAATGTGACGGAATTATGGTGGCCCGGGGCGATTTGGGGGTAGAATTAAGTCCCGAAAAAGTCCCCATGTTGCAAAAACGCATTATCAAACTCTGCAACATGAAAACTATTCCCGTCATCACTGCCACCCAGATGTTAGAAAGCATGATTCACAGTCCCCGACCGACTCGGGCCGAGGCTAGTGATGTGGCTAATGCGATTATCGATGGAACCGATGCGGTGATGTTATCGGGGGAATCAGCAGTGGGAGATTTTCCCGTCAAAGCTGTGGCTATGTTGGCCAAAATCGCCCATGATGTGGAAGCGGATGTGAAGTTTGATAATGCTCCCCCCAATCAGTCCGATGAAACTCACGCTCTCAGTGAGGCTTTAGTGGCGATCGATCAAACCCTTGATCTCCGTTATATTGTCACTTTTACCACCTCTGGCTACACTTCGCTACTGGCTTCTAAGGAACGTCCCTCGGTTCCTGTCATTGCCATGACTCCCAACAAACGAGTCTATCACCGTCTCAATCTAGTCTGGGGTGTGATCCCGATTCTTCTTGATCATCAGGTGTCCGTCTTTGAGGATGTGTTAAAGCAAACGGAATCAATTCTGCTTCAGAAAAATCTAGCCCAATCCGGCGATAAAATCCTGATTATGGCGGGAATTCCCATGCAGAAAACTAAAGGCACTAATTTCCTCAAAATTCACAGGATTCCCTAAGTTCTAGGATTCGGGAGTCAGGAGTCAGGACACAGAAGACAGGAGACAGGAGACAGGAGACAGGAGATTATTTCTATTTATTCTCCCCACTTCCCCAAACCCCACACCCCAAACCCCACTTCCCAAGAAAACCCATGTCAAAACTTGTATTAATTCGTCACGGCCAAAGTCTTTGGAATGCGGCCAATAAATTCACTGCATGGGTCGATGTTCCCTTAAGTGAACGCGGTAGGGCTGAAGCCTTGACATCCTCGCCGCCCTAAAAGTGCGGCGATTCCTAAACCTCACGATTTAAGTTTCTGCTTCCACCACCGTCGCATACCACAGTTAAAAAACCATGTACTGTCTTACACAGAGTCCACAGACTTTCGCCCCATTTCAG
>NZ_JAPZSS010000212.1:0-7129 GCF_027532015.1 Microcystis sp. LE19-131.1A
TAGCCAATTTTTTGCCAGCTTTTTGGCTAGTTTAGTCAGATTCTTGTTTCCCAATTTGAGAATTCTTTCTGATTTACAAATAACCGCAATTTTCTGCATCCAAATCAGCTTCCCAACTCAATTTGTGAGAAATGCGGGTTCACTAGGAAATTAATTTTGCACGACTACTTATAAAGGTTTTGAGATTTATTCAGCCAACCCTATTTAATGATCGCTGCCGTTTTCCTGTACCGATCCTAACTGTTGACGCACATCATCGATCGCTAGATTTAACTGGGCAATTTTATCTTCTAAACTGCGGCGGGCCATTTCCATACCTTCCTCTGGAGTCAAGCGCCCATTGCGGATCTCCTCCAAAAAAGACTGATTATCACCATCTGCTAAAGCGCGACGGCTGCGATTAGCCAACACTGTCCCCAAAACACCGCCCACTAAACCACCGACAATCGCACCAGCTAAAAAACCGCCCGCAAACCCATCTCGCTGACTCATAATCCGTTTTTCTCCTAATAGGTTCCAAAAGCTCGATCGCCGGCATCGCCCAACCCCGGCACGATGTAACCGCGGCTATTTAATCCTTCATCGATAATAGCCGTATAGATGTTCAAGCTGGGATAATTCTGACTCAATTTCTGTAAAGCCGGTGGGGCAGCCACCACGGAAATCAGGCGAATTAGGGCAGGATCAACGCCTCTGCTGGTAATTTCTGCCATTGCCGTTGAAATTGATCCCCCCGTGGCTAACATCGGTTCAAGAATTAACACTCTCGTGGCCGGATCAAAACTAGCCGGTAATTTATTTAAATAACAACTCACCTCCAGGGTTTCCTCATTTCTGGCTAAACCGAGATGATAGGTACTAGCTAGGGGTAAAAGACTTTGCGCCCCTTCCAACAAGGCTAATCCTGCGCGTAAAATCGGGACTACGGCCATCGGTACGCTAGGATCGATAAAAGTAGCGGGACATTCCGCTAGAGGGGTTTTAACGCTAGTTTCCAGGGTCGGCAACCATTGCCTGGCTGCTTCGTAGGTTAACCAGCGCCCTAGTTCCGTCATCGCTGTTTTAAACAGTACCGAGGGGGTATTTTGATCGCGGGCGATCGCCAGCCAATGCTTAACCAGAGGATGTTCGGGAACATAGACGCGCAGTTGTAAAACCATGAAAACACGAGAACTCGATCGAGGGCTAAACTTTATCTTAAGCCAAAAAGCCATCAGCCCGGAATCAGTTATTAGTTTCTAAAGGCAAGGGGCGACAGGCACTCATGCACAAGAAAGAATCTGGCAATTCTCCCACCTAAAAACAAGGGTAAAAACTAAGTAGGTAGGTATTGAAAACTTTCAGATGCCCCCCTTATTAAGGGGGGACTAAGGGGGGATCGGCACCCTCCTTAATAAGGGGGGGATCGAACCTAAAATCCATTTTTAATTTAATTATAACCAGCCACCTAAGTACATCAAAGCTTTGAGCCTAACCAATTAGGTTTTAGATTCGGCCTTTGGTATTAGTCATCAGTAAACCGATGACTGAAAAAAGCTCTTGTCAGAGGTCTGCCCGAATATGTAACAATTTATGGGGGAAACCCCCAGCAAATTTAACCAGAAAAACATGGCAGCTACAATTAAGAAAGGAGCTTTAGTCCGCGTGGTGACGGGAAACCTAGAAAATAGCCTCGAAGCCCTAGCCAGCGATCGCCGTTTACCCAGTTATATGTTCGACTCGACAGCAGAAGTCTTGGATGTAAAAGATGATTATGCTTTGATTAAATTCTATGTTCCTACCCCCAGTGTGTGGCTAAAGCTCGAACAACTGGAACCCGCCTGATGAGGAATTGCCTCATCCATAAACCATGGTTGACTTCTACGATACACTCATCCCCTGTCAATCGCCCCGAGTCTCGGTTATTGGTGCTGGCAACGTCGGACGCACCCTGGCCCAACGCATCGCCGAAAAAAACCTCGCCGATGTGGTTCTCCTCGATATCGTCAATGGTTTACCCCAGGGTATTGCCCTAGATTTGATGGAAGCTCAGGGTATAGAACTGCACGACAGCGAGATTATCGGCACTAATAACTACGAAGACACGGCAGGCTCGGATATTGTCGTGATTACGGCCGGATTAGCCAGAAAACCGGGCATGAGTCGCGATGATCTCATGAATGTTAACGCCAAAATTGTCGTCGAGGCCGCCACTAAATGCCTCAGGTATTCTCCGGAAGCCATTTTTATTGTCATCACTAATCCCCTGGATGTGATGACCTATCTAGTCTGGCAATCGACCGGTTTACCCCCCCAAAAAGTGATGGGAATGGCGGGAGTCCTCGATTCTTCCCGTTTACAAACCTTTATCGCCATGGAATTGGGGGTTAGTACCGCCGACGTTCATGCTATGGTTTTGGGTGGTCACGGTGATTTAATGTTGCCCCTACCCCGTTACTGTACCGTCAGTGGTGTGCCGATTACCGAATTAATGGACGAGATAACGATTAATCGTTTAGTGGAGAGAACTCGCAACGGTGGGGCTGAAATCGTCAAATTACTGCAAACTGGCGGCGCTTATTATGCCCCTGCTTCCTCTGCCTGTACCATGGTCGAGACGATATTGAGAAATCAATCCCGTTTACTGCCGGCGGCAGCCTATCTTAAGGGTGAATACGGTTTACAGGATGTCTATCTGGGGGTTCCCTGTCGCCTAGGATGTCGGGGTGTGGAAAGTATTCTGGAAGTGCGTTTGACCGATGCTGAACGTCTGGATCTACACACTTCGGCTGCCTCAGTTCGTCAAAATGTTCATTTAGCTCTTGACAGTCTCAAGGTTTTGATGTAGTTAATACAACTCATATTTTAAGAGGGTACAGGGCAAAGAACCGTTATACAAGGGAGTGCGACGGGAAGAACGCAGACCGATTTGTTTAGTCAGTTCTTTGTTTCCCGATAAAATATAGGCTGTCCAACCCTTAAACCTCTGTTTTAAGACATCACCGAAGGATTTATATAAGGCCCCTAATTCTTCGGTATTACCCAATCTTTTGCCGTAAGGGGGATTACAGAGAATAATCCCTCGATCGCTCGTCGGTTCTAAGTCGGTGATGCTTTGCAAGCTAAAATTAATATAGTCCTGCACTTGACAAAAATAGGCGTTATCCTCGGCCTGATGCAAAACCTCGTAATCGGCATCACTAGCATAAATTGGCGCATTTAGCTGAAATTTTTGTTTTTCTTTAGCTTCCTGAAGCAAAGATTGCCACAAATCCGGTTGATAGTCTGGCCATTTCTGAAATCCGAACTGGGAACGGGATAAACCGGGGGCAATATTTAAAGCTTTTAACGTCGCTTCGATGACAATGGTTCCCGAACCACAGAAAGGGTCCAAAAGCACCATATCATCCTGCCATGCTGATAATTCTACCAAAGCAGCGGCAAGACTTTCTTTCAGAGGTGCGACTCCCATGGCCCGATGATACCCACGACGATGTAAACTGTGGCCAGAACTATCTAAACTAAGCACACAGCGATTTTTCTCGATATGAGCGTTAATTTGCAGGTCGGGGTTTTCTGTATCCACAAAGGAACGGGGATTGCCCTGTTGACGCTGTTGGTCGATAATAGCGTTTTTGATGCTTAAAGCAGTGTAATGGGTGTGATTGAGGCGATCGTTCGTTCCCGTACATTGTACCGCTAAAGTTTCCTCACTGCTGAGATAATCTCGCCAATCAATGGCTTGAATACCATCATACAGTTCCTTCCCATCCCCACAGGGAATTTCGGCAATGGGAACCAAAACCCGAAAAATAATTCTTGACCAAAGATTGACTCGATAGAGTAGGGAGATATCCCCCTGAAAATGGACTCCGGTGAATACTGGTTTCACTTCTTTGGCCCCTAGGAATTCTAATTCCCTAGCGGCAATTTCTTCTAGTCCCCTAGCGGTGGTAGCAAAATAGGATCGAGTCATTTCAGTTATCAGTTATCAGTTATCAGTTATCAGTTATCAGGTTTCAGTTTTCAGTTATCAGTGACTAGCGCTGGTCGTTGGTAGCTTGAAATCAGAAAGATTTTAATTTTTATCCCCTTGTAAATTCCCTATCTCATTCGTTCTTTCTTTATCTTGCAGGTAGTTGGCGATCAAATCAAGTTTTTGTTAGGAAATATTAAGGGTTTCTCTCAATCAAGACTAGACAGCATTCTCTGAGAAAATAATGTAGGCACTCATCATCATTCTTCTCTCGAGTTGCCTGAGCTATATTTGCTAGTTCTGTTTCTCCTATCTCTATATTATCCAGCCAACGCTCAAAATCTCCTCTGTCCATGTGTTCTTTAAATTTATTGGGATTATCTATAGATAATTCGAGTAATTCTGGGATATTGTTAACGACTTTTACTTCACCATTGTCTAAGTTAAAGAGGTCATTCTGTTATTCTTACTTCCCCTCCCGACGACCGGCTACTGACTCCTGACAACCGACTCCTAACCCCACCAATAAACTTTTTGCCGTAAACCCTACTTAAGTAAGCTAAAACGGATTTTAACCGCCTATCCTTAGATTAGCTGTCTCGGAGTCTCGGAGTCTCGACTAGGAAATTAATTTTGCACGACTACTTAACTAACACTCCATTCAGAAAAATTTCGGCAATACCTTCGGCCATTTCTTGTAAAGCTAAGGGGGAAGCATTACTATCTAAAATAGTTTCACTAGAAAAACCGGCAATTGCGAACATTCCTAGAAAAACCTGGGCTACAATTTTCGGATTCATGGGACGATAGATACCACGATCGATCGCTGTTTGAAAAAAAGCCTCAGCCACATCGGTCATTTTAGCAATTACCTCCGATTGAATCCGCTCTTTTAATTCGGGGTGAAATTGTGCCTCTATAAAACAAACTCGCAATAAATCGCTATTTTCTCGCATTCTCAACACCCTACGTCGCATCACCTGCGCTACCGCTTTATAACTGCCCATTTCGCTCAATTCCGTCAGCAAGTCGGTGAGAATGTCCACCCATCCCCTAGTGGCCACTTCGATTAAAATCGCCTTTTTGTTGGGAAAATAACGAAATAAAGTTCCTTCTGCCACATTTGCTTTTCCTGCTAGGTCTTTGGTCGTGGTTCCTTCATAACCCTTAGCGGCAAATAAACGTAAAGCGGCCTGTAGAATACGACTACGGGTATCTTCTTCCCCAGAATTGGTCTCAGTTAGGGAACGTTGAAAAAGACTTTGCATAATTATTGACAGCTAGAACGGGATAGAGCCATTGTCATCGATCAAGTTAGGTGTTTACTCAAATGCTTCATAAAATTTTGAGTAATTGGGGAAGTGGGGAAGTGGGGAAAGTGGGGAAAGTGGGGAAATTCAACAAAAACCCCAAAACCCCAAAACCCTAAAACCCCACTTCCCCAACCCGAATGTCTTTTTTTCTTTTCTCTTGGGATAAGATTGTGATCGATCGAGTTTAGGGAATTTTTATGACCACAGAAAGTTTAGCGACTTCAGAAGCAATAGAGTCAATGACCGATGAATTTCTGGCTAGTACGAGCAGTCACCAAGAAATGATTGAAATGGTTATTTCTACTCTGCAGCAGAATGATACTGCTATGGTACAACATACAGAAAAAGGTTATCTGTGGAAGTTTCAGTATGGTAGCGTTGAGGTATTTGTGCAGTTAACTGGGGAAAGCGATGATGATTTTCTCACGGTGTGGTCTTCTGTGCTGAAATTGCCTGTTCAGGATGAATTGGGATTAACCCGCAAGTTATTAGCGATGAATTGTGCCGAAACCTTTGAATCTCATTTTGCCATTATGAATGAGCAGGTGGTGGTGATTTCTCAGCGTACTGTGGCCGATTTGTCTCCCGGGGAGATTTCCCGAGCAATTACTCTCGTGGCGACGGTAGCAGATAATAATGATGAAATGTTACGAGAATCCTTTGGTGGCGGCTAAAATTTGGCGTTATATCCCTCCAATTATCTCATCGGCAGAGCTACAAATGGCGATCGATTCTTGGTTACTAGAACAACACCGTTGTGGTCATCATCCCCCGACTCTGCGTTTTTATCAATGGTCGCCCCCAGCTATTTCCTTGGGCTATCATCAACGGCAATATCCCGATTTTTGGCGTGATTTGACTTGGCAAGGTCAAAAAATCTCCCTAGTTCGTCGTCCTACCGGTGGCCGGTCCGTACTACATCAGGGGGATTTGACTTATATGGTGGTAAATTCGGGGATGAAGGGGAATGTTAGGAAAGTTTACTGTCAAATCTGTCAATTTTTAATCACAGGCTGGCAAAATCTCGGTCTAGAATTGTCCTACGGTGCTGCCGGCCGGGGATATATCCATTCTGCTAACTGTTTCGGTACAGCCACCGGTGCGGATTTAGTCGATAATTGGGGAAATAAATTTATTGGGAGCGCCCAACTGCAACGGGGTTCCTCGGTTCTCCAACATGGTTCGATGGTGTTAGAGCAGGATAATTCGCTGTTTGAGCAAGTTTTCGCCAGTGCTGCCCCTCAAAAGCTCAATTTAGCCCCAGATTTGACCCTAGAGACAATTATCGCTACCCTGAAAACCGCCGCCGAGGAATGCTTTGATTGTCAATTGCTAGAGCAACCCCTAGAGGATTGGGAATGGCGATCAATTAAAAAAATGAATATAAATACTCATTGACAAAAAAGTTTTTGTGTGTATTAAAAATCAATTATGAGTCAAGTTGTATAGATTTGTAATTTTTTGCTAATAATAGTTAAAGGTAGATAGAGGCCGCAAGGAACCAAAGTCTTACCGAACTCGAAATTATTGTCTAGCTTGTGCTAGTTTAAGAAACGTTAATCTTTTACAGTTTGTGAGGATTAACGAGCGATCGCAGCTAGTTTAGTTAAGCTAATCCAGTCAATCGATCGCGCCATCTTATAAGACAATGGGAGTAATCCCAGACTCAAAAAAGTTAAGAAATCTTGCCCGTGATTTCAGTTAAGCAAGAGGAAAAATACCCATGACCATTGCTGTCGGACGCGCCCCAGAAAGAGGGCTGTTTGATGCTCTCGATGACTGGCTCAAAAGAGACCGTTTCGTCTTCATCGGTTGGTCTGGTTTACTACTCTTCCCCTGCGCCTTCATGGCCCTAGGTGGA
>NZ_JAPZSS010000275.1:0-38611 GCF_027532015.1 Microcystis sp. LE19-131.1A
GAAGGCTTTTGTAATAACGATTCTGGTTCCAATCACACAATTTAGAGAACCGTTGAAAATCTATGAACTCCCGAAAAGGCTTGCCATATAAGTATTTCGCATCTAAGTACAATTGCTTATTGCAAAAGTGGGATGCTCCCTAAATCCATTAGCTGAATTATCTTGAACAAAGCGAAAATTGGCTTGAGTTCCATCGAGATAATTAACGTTAATTATCACGGGAGGGATTCTAAATATTTTTTTGATTATTTTACCCAACCAAGAATATTCAAATTTAACTTGAACACGAGTAATCCCACTATTACGAGTAGGTAATTCATAGACTTGATCCCAAGTAATATTAGTGGTCTCTCCTAGAGGGGTTGGACTGCAACGACTGACTTTTTGTCTTTCTAGAAGATAAAAGTTGGTTTTGATTGCGGGGACGCGGAAGGGCGAATTTACCGAGTCAAGTTGATAATTACAAACCACATAGGAAAAGGCTTTAGGTTCATCAAAAAAAGGATGTCTGCGATCAATAGATTGAAAGTGATAAATCAGATAATCTCTGGGAGATTTAGATAAGCTTTGGTAATTTAGTTCATCCAGTTTTTCTGTATAAGCAGAATAGGATTGAATAATCGGCCGCGGTTTCCAATTAAGCTGATTGCCCGGAATAAGTGAAAATTCCCAGGGAATTATATCAATAGTTTTGCCTTGCACTTTTTCCAGCACAGAATCGGGTATTTTGGTAGCGGTAGCAATGACTTGTAAATTTTGAGTTGTACTCCTTTCACCTCGCATTTTTAATTCTGTGGGATTAAGGATAGAGGAAATGACAACCCCAATATTATTAGCCACCCTATCGGGACTGAAATTACTCCACTGGCGAGCATTTTCCAGTATGGTTGAATTAGGACTAGAGGTGATAATAATACATCCCAAAAAAATTATTCCCCAAGCACAATAAGTAATTTTCTTAAACCGAGATTTTTTAATAATTGTTGTATAGAGAGAAGCTAAGAGAATAACCACAAGTGTAAAAACAACAACGTGAGCATCTTGCCGAACAAATCCATGCTTAAATGACAAAAATATGGGAAAAATATAGGCAATAGCCAGACTAATTTTTTGGTCTATAATTGCCAGAGACATTAAAAGCAAACTTAAGGCAAAGCAGAGCAAAGCGATTAGTAAACGCGGGTAATTTCCTACAATACTCATCGCACTGGAATAACCAGAAGAAATTTGCCAAGAATTGCTCAAATATTCCATGAGAGAGGGAAAATTATCTAGATTAATTGTTTGGATAAGAAGTAACCCATAAAGCCCATAAAATACTAACAGAGGTAAGAAGTTAAGTAAGTGGTTATGATTAAATAGAAGATAGATTCTGCCTTTGATACCCCTTGCCTCTCTTAATAAGGGGGGTGCCGATAGGCGGGCAGATCTGACGATAAACCAGAGAGTTAAAGCCACTCCTCCAGCAATGCAAAAATTAACTATAATGTGGATAAAGGCTCGGTTAGAGGCAGCTGGATAGAGAAAAATAAAGGCAATGGAAGGAATGCTTAAAGTTAAGTTAATACCAGCGAGAACATTTTTTATAACTATCGATGGTGACTTCTGAAAATATCCCCGAACAATATTAACGATTATGTAGATAAACAGGCTGCCTGCTAGATAAATTCCTAGAGTTAGTTTGGTGAGTATAGAGAAACCAGTGATCATGCCAATAGCTATAGCTAAATAATTGATGTACTTTTGAAAAAAGTTATCAAAAGACATGAGTATCAGGAGGATAAATGTCATCTGATAATCAACAGTAAAGCCGATACTGTTGTAGGGATTTCCTACTAGAGTAGCAAAAATAATTGACAGCACAAAAACTATTTGATTGCTATAGCTTTTAATAAATAATAATCTGAGAATAACCACCGCTAATAGACAAAGGTGTATCAACCAGCGAAAATAGATAATTTGGGAAAAGTTGTAATTTAAAGATGTGCCATGAATCAGATAGCCTAGGGGTCCATAGGTGAAGATAATATCTTGGCCAAAAATTAACTGTTTATGGGCGGCATCACTAATAGCAAAAGCCCAAGAAGCATCTAAGCCCCTTTTTAACCGATCAATAATAGGCAAATTTGCCAGAAAAAAGTAGGCAGTAATAATAATTAGTATTCCCTTGACGAATACAGGTAAATCGAGAGATTTTTTGTGCATAATTTTTGAGTTAAAAAATTCCTTTTAATTCCTTCTCGTGATTATAAATCCAATCAAAGATATCTTGGATTAATTTTCTACCGTCTCGCTGGGGTTGCCATCCAGTTATAGAACTGATTTTGCGAGAATCAGTGATAAAAATTGGCATATCTCCGGTACGATTTTCGGGAATTGCCTCAATCATTATACTATTGCCCGTGATTTCTTGACATAGTTTTGTAGTTTCATAAAGGGAAAAGGAAAAATCTTGCCCACCCCCCACATTAAAAGTCTGCCCTTTGAATTGTTCTAAATTAGCAATCTGAATATCGATTAAATCAAGTAAATCAGCTACATGAAGAAAATCTCTAACCTGTTTCCCCGTACCCCCATAACCGATGTATTTTAAGGACTTCTGAAAGTAATGATTAGCCACCCAAAGGGCAAAAACTCCCTGATCAACTTTTCCCATTTGCCAAGGACCAGTTAAAACTCCACAGCGATTAATTAAAGTTCTTAATCCGTAGGCATCCCCATATTCATTAATAATCAGTTCCGATGCTAACTTAGTGGAACCGTAGAGAGAACGGGGCAAATCTAAGGGAAATTGTTCACTAATACCAAAAGCAGAAACCCCAGGTAAATCTTGCTGTTCAGATAACTGAAAACGAGTATCTGTTTCTGTATAGTTTAATTGATTAAGATAGGCGATAGGATAAACTCTGCTGGTGGAGAGAAAAATAAAATCAGCTTGGGTTTGTCTAGCTAATTCTAAACAGTTAATCGTTCCAATTAAGTTAGTCTGCAAAACATAGCCAGGAGAATTATAACCAGCTAAAACGGAAGGTTCTGCCGAACATTCTAGGATTAAATCCACTGGCAAAGCGGATGCTTCTAAGTCTTCTGCATTTCTGACATCTCCATGAACAAATTCAATTCCCGCTTGTTTGAGACGGGGAATATTTAATTCAGAACCGCGACGTTTTAAGTTATCTAAAGCGATAATTTTCCAGTCGGGATAGAGTTGGGCTAATCCTAAACCTAAAGAACTGCCCACAAAACCCGCACCACCAGTAATTAACACTTGCCTAGTCATCAAAAATACTCCACTAGATAATAATTATCAACCGACTTGATTCTTTTTCTTTTTGCGCTTATAGTCGCCTCTAGAAAGGTGTTTTTCTAACCAGATAGAGAGAACTATAAATAAATAACGACTACCCATTTCCTTGAGTTTTAACTTGGAAATCCCCGTGGTACGATTGCGCCAAGTGATGGGAATTGTCGTGTAGGAATATCCTCGCACGATTGCTTTTAAGGGCATCTCTACTGTTAAATTAAAATGGTGAGACAGTAGAGGTGAGATTCCTTCGATAACCTCCTTCCGATAGATTTTAAAGGCGTTAGTGGTATCATTAAATTTTAGCCCAAATAAAACTTGAATGAATAGATTAGCCAAACGATTAATGAATAACTTGTGAATGGGATAATCAATAACTTTTCCTCCTTTGATAAAACGAGAACCAAAAACGCAATCGTAGCCTTCTTGGAGTTTATAATAATAGTCCACCATGTTATCGGGAGAGTCGGAATTATCTGCCATTACTACTGCCACTGCATCCCCGCTAAAATTTTCTAATCCACAGCGCACCGCAAAACCAAACCCGTTGGGATAATAGTTATTGACGTAGCGAATCCGAGGATTTTCTTGGTTGATTTTTTGCAGAACTGCTTCGGTGTTATCTTTGCTATTGTCATTAACAACTAGGATTTCATAATCAATTTTATCCTCTTCTAAACGTTCAGATATTAAGTGAGTAGTGCTTTCGATGCAATCTTCTTCGTTGTAAGCAGGAATAACTATTGATAAGGTTTTTACTGCATAGTTATCCCTTGATTGACGTGGGTGAGAGTAACCGTCCATCTCGAAAGCTGGTGCTAATCCTTCGGGATAGTACATTTCTGTCTCATTAGTCTTATTCTTGGGTTTAAAAATTAGGCTATCACTGGCAACATAATTAATACTAGCTCCCAGTAAAACCCCAATCATTGTGTTAACTCCGGGGCTAATTCCTAACCAGTTTAAGAAGGGAAATATCAAAAAAACTCGCAGTAAAACTGCTAAACCTGCCGAGAGATGATAGAGAGGAAGTTGTATCAAAATCACATCTCTAATTGTCCAATCTCCCCCAGTCCACACCCAGATTCTATAGATAAAGAAACTAGCAATTAAAGATATTTCTATCGAAATAACATTAGCAACATTCTTCAGAAATGGGGTATTAAATCCTAAGTCGTCAATGAACCAATAAATGAAGAATAAGTTGATTAAAAATGCCACTCCCCCAGCAATGAGAAATCGAAAAATTTTATTATTGTAGATTTTAGTTAACATAAGGAACTCAACTCAATATAAATTACAGATAATTATCTCTTATTTACCGTGTCTTGTTGTGTATATATCACAACGTTTGTTAGAAAAAACGGGCTTGTCATTAGGATTATACAGGCTATTTAAATATTTTTTATCTTCTCGGTTTTCTCTTGTTTCGTTGCAAAAAACTATCGCCTCAACTTGATGATTAGCTCTTGATAACTCAGAGAAAGCATTTTTTAATTCTTCCTCACTTGCTTCACTATAAATCATTAAGGCACGACGTTGACTGTAGTAAGGTATCATTGAATTCCATTGATGTCCGTAGATTAACAAAACACCATCAGAAGAAGTAATACTTTGGACTTGAGAGGCAATTTCTAAGTAATTGATACTATAAAATTTTGTTTTAGGATACCAGAAAGCTCGGTAAAATTGCAGTTGTGATAACAAAATTAAAGCTAGGAAAAACCAGCCTACAGACTGCCAAATTTTCCGTTTTTTCTCTATTAACCCCATGATGGTAAATCCAGAAGCACCGAGGAGAAAGATAGCATTAGCATAGGGATAATAGTTATGAACAAAATGGAGATTAGTAAAAATTGCTACTGTCAATATAAATAGTAAACTTAAACCATAACTTAGTAACTTTTTTGAGGTGAAAATTGGTAATATTACTAAAGCCATAACGCTGATTATCAATCCGCCAAAAACGTCATTTAGAGTCATAGTTAGATAATTTCTCCACTGTGACCGAGATAATTTTTGAGCGATAGTTCCAAAGTTCCAATCTCTCAAAGCTTTCGAGGTGATAAAATCTGCTGCCATGGGATTGAGTAGCTTTTGGGCATCGGTAAAGTTAACCCAAATTTTGGCTATAAGGAAGGGTATGATTATAAAAACAACGACCGGTATCAATAAATCTTTCGCTAAGTTACGAGATGAGTCTTTCTTGAACCAATTAATACCTATCCAGACACAAGCTAAAATTAAAAATCCAGCCATAGTCGTTACTTTAGTCAGACTGGCAGCGATTCCACAAAGACAGGCTAATAAGGCAATAATTGGCGATTTATAGCGAAAATAAACAGCAATACAGGCAAGATAAGCTAAAGAGAAAAATAGGGCGGTTGATTCAATCATGAATGTTCTGGCCCAAAACAGATAAAGGGGACTGGCTAAAAATAAACTCAAAAACAGCCAACGGAAAGCTCGCGCTACTTGTAAATAAGATAGGATTACATATATAGGAATCAAACTTAAATAAAAGAAAAAAGCACTCACAAATCTACCAGTTTGGTCAATGGGAGTCTGAAAAAGCTTGACCAAAATAGCCACTATTCCTTGATAGAGCGGAAACTCCATCGGAATTGACCAAGGCACTCCTAAAACAGGGGTTTCATAGGCTAACCAAGGACTACCTTTGAGTAAATAAAAAACCGAGATGGCCGTTTGAGTTTGACGAAAGGCGTGAGCATCTATCAAAGGATTATTCCAGCCCCTGCTAATCGCCCACAAACTATGGATTAAGCAAACTGCAAAAATTAACAATAATATTTTCTCAGTCCATTTATTTTCATCTGACTCAGTTTTTTCGCTCGGAAATTTAAAAGCAAGCATATTTGACCATCTCCAGTTTTT
Source organism: Microcystis sp. LE19-131.1A (assembly GCF_027532015.1). Taxonomy (NCBI): domain Bacteria; kingdom Bacillati; phylum Cyanobacteriota; class Cyanophyceae; order Chroococcales; family Microcystaceae; genus Microcystis; species Microcystis sp. LE19-131.1A. The sequence continues at coordinate 6,200 of NZ_JAPZSS010000275.1, forward strand.
TAAACCCATAGACGCACAGACCCAGATAGTTTTGACATAGTAATCTAATGATCTACTATAACCAACGGCTAACGTTTTGACTAAAAATCTCTTTGAGAATATCTGTTACTGTGTAGGTTAACTGCCAATCAGGATAATGATTTTTAAACTTACTCACATCAGAAATCCACCAGATATGATCACCAATGCGATTAGTCTCCACATACTGCCAGTTTAACTTTTTATCCGCAATCGCTTCACATTCTTGAATAGCTTCTAACATGGAACAATTACTAAAGCGACTACCACCGATATTATAAACTTCTGCTACTCGCGGAGTCTGATAAAAATGATAGAAAGCATTGACCAGATCGTAACTATGAATGTTATCCCGTACCTGCTTACCCTTATACCCATAAATACTGTATTCTTTGCCAATCATCGTACATTTCATTAAGTAGGATAAAAACCCGTGTAATTGGGTTCCCGAATGACTGGGACCGGTTAAACAACCGCCACGAAAAGAGGCAGTTTTCATCTCAAAATAACGGCCGTATTCCTGTACTAGCACATCCGCCGCCACTTTCGATGCGCCGAACAAGGAATGTTTACAAGCATCAATACTCATCAACTCGTCAATACCATGAGCAAAATAAGGATGATTTTCCGAGATTTCCCAACGTAGTTCTTTTTCTACTAAAGGCAATTCATTCGGTCTATCCCCGTAAACTTTATTAGTGGAACAGAAAATAAATACTGCTTGGGGACAGTGTTGACGAGTATTTTCTAATAATACTAAACTTCCATTAGCATTGACACTAAAATCCATATAGGGATCTTTAGCTGCCCAATCGTGGGAAGGTTGCGCCGCCGTGTGGATAATTAAGGATATATCATGACTATAGGTTTTAAATATAGCTGCAATAGCTTCATGGTCGCGAATATCCACAGCGTGGTGAATGTATTTATCCCCGTAATCTTGGGATAATTTGGCTCGATTCCACTCCGTCGAAGCGTCTTCGCCAAAAAATACCTGACGCATATTATTATCGATACCGACGACAGTATAACCCCGATCACAAAAAAACCTCACTGATTCGGAACCGATTAAACCAGCAGAACCGGTTACTAGAACGATCGCCATAACTATATCCTGAATTTTTTGCCCAGTTGTTGAGAAATTTCCCAAGTTGAGAAAACTTTCTCCGACTTTACTAGATAGGTTCGCCTTTGTCAATTAAACCCGAGGAGATTCCCTTAACTGCGGCAATTCCCTGAAAAATGATCGTCTCATCTACTAGGAGCGATTTAATGGCGTTTTCTTGGCAGTAATCCCTAATTAAGTCCCCATCTCCCCCCGTTAAAATTATCCTGCTCTCTGGATATAAATTTAACCATTCCTGAGTGAATTTTTCTATTCCCGCCAAAATTGTATAAATTATCCCACTTCTTATCCCTTCTGCTGTTTCTTTTGCCCACATCTGCGGTAATCTTTCCGGTAAGGAAACCTCTGGTAAGGCTGCCGTCCGTTCCCTTAAACTGGCTAATTGCACCTTTAACCCGGGTAAAATTGCCCCCCCCACTAGCTTTTTATCCCCATCCACTCCCGTAAAAGTTAAGGCTGTTCCCGCATCGATGACTAAACAGGGAAATCCATATTTTTTTCCCGCACCTAAGACAGCTAAAGCTCGATCGATGCCGAATGTCGGATATAAATCCAGTAAAGGAATATCTTTTAAAGTAATTATCCGTAAATTGTCATAATTTGCCCATAATTCTTTTTGGCTAGGAACCACAGAAGCGACAACCAATTCACAGTTACATTTATTTGTCAAGAGTTTAGGGAAAATTTGTTGCAAAAATTCATTACTTGGGGGTTCCCTCAGGTGGGGAGTATCGAGACAAGCTAACAGGGTTTGACCGCGAAAATACCCCCAATGTAGCCGAGAATTGCCGATCATCAACCCTATCCAGTCAGTGTCTTGCTCAGTCATTTAGTTAGTAGGAATTATGAATTGGGGTGTGGGGTGTGGGGGGAGAATTATGAATTATGAATTATGAATTATGAATTGGGGTGTGGGGTGTGGGGAGAATAAATAAAATAATCTCCTGTCTCCTGACTCCTGACCACTGACTCCTGACTCCTGATGGCTTCAAGATAGCCGATATTTGGCGGAATTATCTAGAAATCATGACAAAAGTTTTTTAATGGTTGCACAGGCAAGAGAATAAGATAACCTAGGTATAGAATTTAACAAAAAATCTGGTTAACGGACATTGATCAAGTCGATAGCGCAGTGTCAAACGAGTTCTTTTCCCGCTCAGGTATGGCAATTAGATCACGGCTTAACCGTAATTCATCAGTACTTACCCGTGACTCCTGTGGTGGTAGTAGATGTGTGGGTTAAAGCAGGTGCGATCGCTGAACCCGACCCATGGTTAGGTATGGCCCATTTTCTCGAACACATGATCTTTAAGGGGACGAAAAAACTTCCCCCCGGACTCTTTGACTATTTAATCGAAAATTGTGGCGGCATGACCAACGCTGCCACCAGTCACGACTATGCACACTTCTATCTCACCACCAGTGTTGACCAAATTGAACATACCCTACCCCATCTGGCCGAAATTCTCCTCCATGCTGAGATTGACGATGAGGAATTCTATCGGGAAAAAGATGTAGTTTTAGAAGAATTACGGGCCTGTTATGATGATCCCGATTGGATTGCCTACCAAACCCTCTGCGGAAGTATCTATCAAAACCATCCCTACGGACGCTCTATTCTAGGGGATCAACCCTGTTTAGAGCAATTAACCCCCAATCAAATGCGCTGTTTCCATCGCACCTATTATCAACCGGAAAATATGTGTGTGGCGATTATCGGGGGAATTGAACCCCAAGCCGCTTTAGAAATTATCCGGCAATCTTTTCGGGAATTTCCCGTCCCCTCGGAATCCCCCTCCCATCTAGTAGCTGCCGAACCCCCCCTGATCGAAATTCGTCGTTCCCAAGTATATTTACCCCACTTAGAACATTGTCGCCTCTTGATGGGATGGATGGGACCAGGATGCGATCGCCTAGAAGATGCCTTTGGATTAGACTTGCTTTCGGTAATTCTTGCTGGGGGACGCTGTTCGCGGTTAGTGCGACAGCTGCGGGAAGAAGCGCAAATCGTCCTCGATATTAACAGTAATTTTTCCCTGCAACGAGATTCCAGTCTCTTTACCATCGGCGCTTGGCTATCTAGCTCACAAACTGAGACAATTGAAGGCATTATCTGTGAACATCTCCAACATCTGCACGATGATCCCGTCACCCCCGCAGAATTACACCGCACTCAACAGTTATTAGCTAACGATTATATTTTCTCCACAGAAACCCCGGGCCAATTAGCAGGACTCTATGGATATTATCAAACCCTGAGAGCTGCCGACCTAGCCACGATCTATCCCCAAGTTATCCAAAGTTTGCAACCATCAGATCTACAACGTCTGGCTCGTCAGTATCTCTCCCCGGAGCGATATGCTATTACAATAATGCAACCCTGTGAATAAACGATGTCCGCTTCTCCCATTCACCGCTTAACCTTAGAAAATGGCATCACTCTTTTAGTGGTGGAAAATACGGCCGTGGAGTTGGTTGCGGGGAGGATTTTCCTCAAAAATGCGGGTACTCGTTGGGAAAAAACCGAAAAAGCGGGTTTATTTCGTCTTTTAGCCGTGCTGCTCACTAAAGGTACAGAAAAGTTATCTTCCCTAGAAATTGCTGATCGAGTTGAGTCCACGGGGGCCGGTTTAAGTGCCGACACAGGGACCGATTATTTTGTGGTTAGTTTAAAGACTGTTACCAAGGATTTTTTAGATATATTGCGTCTAGCAGCGGAAATTATTCGTTTTCCCAGTTTTCCCCCTCCAGAAATCGAATTAGAGAAAAATCTCACCCGTCAAAGCATTCGCTCTCAATTGGAACAGCCTTTTAATGTGGCTTTTAATCAATTACGCGCAGCTATGTACCCCGATCATCCCTATGGTATGTCTTTATTGGGTACGGAGGCAACGGTTTCTCAATTGCAACGGGAGGAGCTGCTGGCCTATCATAGTCGCTTTTTCCGTCCCGATAACTTGGTAATTAGTCTTTCTGGCCGTATTACCCTAGAGCAAGCAGTAAAAGCAGTGACGGAAATTTTTGGCAGTTGGTCAATTCCCGATCTTCCTTTATCTAGTTTACCCCCCGCCGCTTTTGATTTTCAGCCCACCTGTTTAACTACCGTCCAAGCTAGTCAACAGGCGATCGTTATGTTAGGATACCCCGGCTCTTCTGTACAAGAGGATGATTATGCGGTTTTAAAATTATTGAGTACCTATCTGGGGAATGGGTTATCTAGTCGTTTATTCGTGGAATTGCGAGAAAAACGGGGATTAGCCTACGATGTTTCCGCTTTTTATCCCACCCGTCTCGATTCTTCCCAATTTGTCATTTATATGGGAACTGCACCCCAAAACACAGCGATGGCCCTGTCGGGATTGCGTCAGGAAGCAGAAAGGTTATATAAAGTAACTTTGAGTGAGGAGGAGTTACAGTCAGCTAAAAATAAGTTATTGGGTCAATATGCTCTCGGTAAACAAACTAACTCCGAAATCGCTCAATTATACGGTTGGTATGAAAGCTTAGGTTTGGGGATTGAATTTGATCGCACTTTCCTGGATTCTATTAATCAGATTACCCCCGAACAAGCGCGATCGGTAGCCAGTAAATATTTTCAAAATCCTTACATTTCTTTAGTCGGCCCAGAAAATGCGATCGCTGAAATTCTCTAGTCAGAGCAAAAAGCAGCAACAAAAAACTATTGCCGCTGCTATTTTTGATTAACTCCCCGGGTGGGATTCGAACCTACGACCAATCGGTTAACAGCCGACCGCTCTACCACTGAGCTACCGAGGAAGGCTACTCACAATTAATAATTATAATCATAAGTCCCTCAATAATGCAAGTGTTTTCTGGATTTTTTCTCAAAAAAATTTCCGGTGCTGGTAGCGGTGGGCAGAGAATCGACTATTGTGGAGATAAGGACACCATTAAGTCTAGTCTATGCTTGCTCATCACCGCCGTCCCGTTTCCTTCTGTCTGCTCTCGACAGATCTACCCATCCTCTCCTCTTTAGACACTGCCGCTACCCTCTACCAAAAGGATCGCCACCGGTTTCATCTTCTCCTCAATCAACCCCCAGTCGCTCTCGCAGAAATAGAGACACTTAAACCCGAAAATAATCAAAATAAATTAATTTGGCTAGAAATTTCGGCCAATCGGGTAATTATGACCATGCAGGGCCAGGGAAAATTCGCCTATCGTCATTTTTGGGAGCAAGGGGTTTTTGGTGTCAGTCGCTTCTGGTTAAATGCCGAAAGTTCTCAACCGGGTTACGCTTTTCGCCTCCGCAACTATACCCGTAGTCTCAAATTAGAGGGGAATAATTTCCCCGAATATTTGCGTCTAGAGTACGAATTATGGTCAGATAACCTGATTTTAGGTCATTATGTCCTTCATTTGCAAGTACACCAATAAATAGGGTTGGCTGCATAGAGCTAAAAACCTTGTTGGATAAAACTTTTGGACTTTTTGTCCTCAAAAAGTGCCAGCCGGTGGCAAAATTTAGGCACTTTTTCCCCGAAAATTAGTTAATTGTGGGGTGGATTGAAGACTTAGTGCTACACTTCCCGAAAAGTCGATTTTATTTGAGCTTGTTGTTAGGAATCCACTTAAAAGACGTTGTTTAATCTGGCTAATATGCTCTTGGGTATGATATGGGGAAAAGTTCGGGCGATTGCGCTAAAATGGGGGAATATGCCGAAAGTTTCCACCTATCGTTACTCTGGAGAGTGTTAGACAGAAAGTTTCTGTATAATATGTAGTTATACATACATTACCCGTAGCAGAAAGCAGAAAGTTTAAGTAAGGAAAAGATACATTATGTCTAAAAAAAATCAATCGAAAAGATTAACGAATCAACATAAAGAGTCTAAAGGTGTAGCTGGTATATTTGGGGCTGAAGCAAAATCACACGAAACAATAGTTGGAGAAATTTCACATCTTGTTATTGACCAACTTAAAAAGGAGTTTCCTCAATTATCTTTTCAATACAAAAGAAGTATAAAAAAAGAAGAAATAAACGAAGCATTAAAGAAAGTTGACCCAGAATTAGGGCAAACCCTTTTTGTATCAGATTCAAGTATTAGACCTGATGGTGGAATAATAGAAGTAAAAGACGATAACGGTAATTGGAGAATCGTTTTAGTCTCGGAAGCTAAACGTCAAGGAAAAGACATTGAAAATATCAAAAACGGTAAACTGGTAGGTAAGAATAATAATCAAGACTTGATGGCTGCTGGTAATGCAATAGAAAGGTCGCATAAAAACATATCTGAAATCGCTAATTTGATGTTATCTGAATCTCATTTTCCTTATGTCTTATTTCTTGAAGGCTCAAATTTTTTAACAGAAAATATTTCAATTAAAACACCCGATGGAAGGGTTGTAACGCTCGAATATAATTCAGGAACGTTAAATAGATTAGATCGATTAACTTCTGCAAATTATGGAATGCCAATTAATACCAATTTGTGTAAGAATAAGTTTGTCAAACATAAAGATAAAACCATAATGCTTCAAGCAACTTCTATATACACACAAGGGAATGGAGAAAAATGGGATATCAAAAAAATGTTTGATATTATGCTTGAAATTTCTAAAACCTCTCTTCAAGTATTAGGCAGTGAAATATTTAATCAGATAACCAAAAGTAAATAACTAAAAACAAAACATTTTTAAATCAAAAAAGGTTGAACATGGTAAGAAATGCGACAAATAAATTATTGCAAAATGCTAAAAAATTAAAAAGTGACGAGTTTTATACACAACTTTCAGATATAGAAAGCGAGTTGCAACATTATAAAAGTCATTTTGAAAATAAAGTAGTTTATTGCAATTGCGATGACCCCCGAATTAGTAACTTTTTTAAGTATTTTGCTGCAAACTTCAAAAAGTTAGGTCTAAAAAAAATAATAACATCTTGTTATCGAGAACAAGTGAGAGATTTATTTAATACAGAAGAAGATGAAAAGGGTTTTTTCTTTGAATATACAGGTACAGAGAGAGAAAAAAATAAACCTAGTTTAACTGACATTATTTACTTTAATGGGGATGGAGATTTTCGTAGTCCTGAAAGTATTGAACTATTAAAAAAGTCTGATATTGTTGTTACTAATCCCCCATTTTCATTATTCAGAGAATATGTAGGTCAATTAGTTAAATACGACAAAAAGTTTTTGATAATTGGCAATATTAATGCAATAACCTATAAAGAAATTTTCAAACTAATTAAAGAAAACAAAGCCTGGTTAGGAATAAATCTTGGTAGAGGTATTTCTGGTTTCATTGTTCCCGAACAATATGAACTTTATGGAACAGAAGCTCGTATTGACAATTCTGGAAATAGAATAGTTTCTCCAAATAATTGTTTATGGTTAACCAACTTAGACACATCAAAACGACAGGAAGATATGGCTCTCACAAAAAGATATTTTGGCAATGAAGCTGAATATCCAAAATATGACAATTATGATGGAATTAATGTCAATAAAACTCAAGACATTCCCCTAGACTTCAAGGGGGTTATGGGTGTACCAATAACATTTTTACATAAATTCAATCCCGACCAATTTGAAATAATTAAATTCAGGAAAGGGAATGATGATAAAGATTTATCAGTAAATGGGAAATGTCCTTATTTTAGAATACTAATCAAGAATAAACGAATACAAACTGAATATATTGATTTAACTGACAAAGAAAAACAATGTATAACTCAGTCCTAGGGTGCGTTCCCTAATGCAAGTCCTACTACTGCGGCGATCGCTTTTGGGGAACGCACCATGCACATTGATGGCATCTGTCAGTGGGATGCCGAAGAACGTAGTGCGATCGCTGTTATCTTCTTGATTAAACTTTAAAACTGCCATTGCTTGGGATAGGAACGTCACTGGCGATCGCTCTTTGGGGATGAGGAGTGCGATTGCTGATCTTGTCGTTTAGGTCGAGGTAACAAAACCCAACAAGCTTTGTTATAATATTTTTGTCATAAAGCAAGACTTATAAAAATAGATTTATGCCAGAAATTACTCGATTTTATGGAATTATCATTAAAATCTTTTTTGCCGATCATCCACCTCCCCATTTTCATGCGATTTATGGAGAATATAACGCCCTATTTAATCTGGAAACCTTAGAAATCATTGAAGGAGACTTACCTAATAGAGCCACAAAAATGGTTGTAGAATGGGCAACAATCTATCAATCAGAATTATTGAAAATGTGGAACACTCAAGAATTTAATAAATTACCACCTTTGAAATAAAACAATGCTTTATCCCAAAATAACATCAGCCGAAATCATTGAAAATTATACTCTATTGGTGCATTTTTCTAATCATCAAGCTAGAAAATATAACTGTGAAAATCTACTAGAAAAAACGATGTTTTCTTCCCTTAAAAACTATGCTTTCTTTAAAAACTTTCAACTTGATCCATCAGGTAGCGGAATCGTTTGGAATGATGAAGTTGATATAAGCGAGTATGAAATTTGGATCAATGGAATTGAACTATGATTGCCGATCTTGTAGTGCGATCGCTGTCATCTTCTTGATTAAACTTTGAAATTGTCATTGCTCGGGATGGGAACGCCAAGGACGATCGCTTTGGGAAGGATCAATTTTTGGGGAATGGCGATCGCTTTTTTTTCATTAGTTCTAACTCATGCTGATTTTGATATAATAGCCATAATTGTTTGACATCTTAAGAGAAAAAATCATGATTAGAGCGATTAAACAGAAAGGAATTGTTGGTAGAGAAGGAAAAATAGAGCTTTATTCTGCGGAACTAGAAGAAGGAACGGATGTGGATATCATTATTTTAGTGTCTGATTCTGAACCCGATACAACCGAATATCTTCTTTCAACAGAAGCCAATCAGCGTCAATTATCGGAAGCTATTGACAGAATAGAAAATCAAGAAAACTTAGTGACAATCACCACAAAAGAATGGCGTGAAAAATATAGTATTTGATCCGAAAGCTTTTAAACAATTCAATGAATGGGCGATAGAAAACAAAAAACTCTATAAAAAAATAGTTGATTTAATTGATGATATATTGCGCCATCCCTTCTCTGGAATCGGCAAACCCGAACCCTTAAAACATCAACTCAAGGGTTATTGGTCAAGACGTATTAATGATGAACATCGCTTAGTTTATAAAATTACAGAAACAGAAATTATTATTATCAGTTGTAAATTTCATTATGACTAGGCTCAATGCGATCGCTGTCATCTTCTTGATTAAACTTTAAAACTGCCATTGCTTGGGATAGGAACGTCACTGGCGATCGCTTTTTGGGCAGCAGCAGGAGCGATCGCATCTCTCTTAGGGTAGAACGCTGATTGCAAAGGATGGTCAGTCAGCCCTAGATAGTCAACAGCTTACCCGAAAAAGCTAGATTTTGTAACAAAATTTAGTATTACTTAGGGCTGTGTATAGAGAAGTTGCGAATTGTTAACCCTAGCTTTGCTAGGAAAACAAAACATGATATTGTGACCCCAAGGCCGTGAAAAACGGCAAGCTTTTCAGTCTTTTTAAACATCAGGTCGCTACATTCTACAGCTATTTTCGCTCAAAAAAACCGATTTTCTAGGCATTTCTATGACTTATCTTGTTGAAAATCCTTCTACAACCTTTTATTCCTATACCGACACGGGGGTTGATCCCCTAAAAATCGCTCACGGAGTTTATATCACGGTTCACGGACATTTTTACCAACCACCGCGAGAAAATCCCTATCTAGACAGAATTGAACGGCAACCGAGCGCCCATCCCTTCCACAATTGGAATGAACGCATCCATCACGAGTGTTATCGTGCCAATGCTTTTGCGCGCATTTACAATGACCGGGGGGAAGTGCTCAAAATAGTTAATAACTACGAATATCTCAGCTTTAACATCGGGGCCACCCTCATGTCATGGATGCAATCCCATGATCCCGAAGTTTATCAACGCATCCTGGCAGCGGATCAAAAAAGTTGTCAACGCTTAAACGGTCATGGTAACGCCATCGCCCAGGTCTATAATCATATCATTCTGCCCCTAGCCAACAAACAGGACAAATACACCCAAATTCGCTGGGGAAAAGCCGATTTTCAGCACCGTTTCGGCCGGGATCCCGAGGGAATGTGGTTAGCAGAAACAGCCATTGATTTAGCCACAGTGACAGCTTTAATCGATGAGGGGATTAAATTCACCATTTTAGCCCCTTCCCAGGCCCTGCGCTGTCGTCCTTTCCCTAGCGACCATGATCCCCATCCCCAATGGCACGCGGTGGCCGGAGGTCAAATCGATCCCACCCGTCCCTATCGCTGTTACATCCCCGATGGTCGTTATCTGGATATTTTCTTCTACGATGGTCCAATTTCTCGCGATATGGGCTTTAATGATGTCCTAGCCAGCAGTGATTTTCTCGTCGGTCGTCTGGGACAAGCAATTAAAGGGGATCATCGTCCCTCCCAGTTAATCAGCGTCGCTACCGATGGGGAAACCTTCGGCCACCACAAACAGGGGACAGAGAAGTGTCTTAGCTATGCTTTTACAGAATCTTTCCCTAAAAACGGCTGGACAGTCACCAATTTCGCCCATTATCTCAGTATTTGCCCCCCCACTTGGGAAGTGGAATTAAAACCCGTGACCGCGTGGAGTTGCGTCCATGGCGTAAATCGTTGGCAGGATGACTGTGGTTGCGGGGGAGGGGGAAATTACCAGCAAAAATGGCGTAAACCCCTGCGGGAGTCCCTAAATTGGCTCAGAGATGAGTTAATTAAGGTCTATGAGATTCAAGGACAGGAATTTTTCCGCGATCCTTGGCAGACAAGGGATGACTACATTGCAGTTATTTTAGATCGATCCCCAGACGCGATCGAACATTTCCTGGCTGTGCATCAAAGTCGTACCCTGAGTAAAAGCGAGAAAATCGATGCTTTGCGTTTATTAGAAATGCAAAGACAAGCTTTATTGATGTTTACCAGTTGTGGCTGGTTTTTTGAGGAAATTTCTCGACCTGAAGGTACGCAAATTTTGAGATATGCTGGCCGGGCCCTGGAATTAGCTGGAGAAGTGGCCGGAATTCAATTAGAAATGAATTTCCTCAGTCGTCTAGCTTTCGCCCCCAGTAACGTTAAGTTATATCAAGATGGGGCCGATGTCTATCGACAATTGGTCACTTCTGCGCGGGTCGATTTGGAACGGGTGGCGGCCCATTACGCCATTAGTTCTCTATTTACCAATTATCCCAGTCATCATCGGATTTATTGTTACAATGCCCGTCAATTAGATTATCAAAAACAAGCGATCGGGTCTTTAACTTTAGCGGTGGGACAGGTGGAATTAACCTCGGAAATTACCCAAGAAAGTGAACATTTTGTCTTTGCTGTTCTACATTTAGGAGGTTGGGATTTTTACTGCTGCATTCAACCGTTTAACAGTCGGTTAATCTATACCAATCTTAAGGATCATCTCTTTGAATCTTTACAACAGGCCAGTGTTTCGACCATGATCGTAGAAATGGGGCGCGGATTGGGAGAAAACTTCTTTGCGTTACCCCATCTTTTTGCCGATGAAAGACACCGAATCATGCAGAAGGTGACAGCCGAAACTAAAAAACGTCTCGATCAATTATACACCCAAGTTTATCGGGATAATTACGGCATTTTAGCGGCTTTCCAACGGGATGAGCTGCCCGTACCTCCAGAGTTACAGGTAGCGGCCGATATTGCCATTTCTCACCGTTGTTTACAGGTGATTAATGCCCTAGAAAAAGATTTTGAGCATCGGCAAGCGACGGAGAATAATCTCGATCAATTATTTGCTATTGCTAAGGAAGCCAATCATTTACACTGTCAATTAAACATCCCCGAAGCGCGTCAAATCTTAGAAAGTCTGCTCTGGCAATCTCTTGGGAAATTATTACACGATGGCGATCCTTTAACGGCGGAGGAGGATACTCGCCTAATCACCCGTTTAATTGAAGTTAGCCAACAATTAAAGCTAGGATTATCCCTCGATCGCTCTCAGGAGTTATACTATTATTATTTCCATGATCGTCTAGTTCCTAATTCTTTGCGGTCTAATTTAATAGGTGCTGCCTGTCCCTGGCCGATGACTCAATTAAAGTGGTTATTACTATTAGGACAGGTGTTAAAAGTTGATGTGAGTATTTGGCTGTGAAATCAGTCAAAGGGTGGGCAATGCTCACCCTTTAATGATTAAGTGGGTTATACTAAATCCGGTTATTAAAAACTGATTATTTATTCCCCCTTTTGCCCCTTGCCTTTTGCCCGTCCTGATATATAGCCTATACTCAACGGATTTAGTATTAGGTGATGATTGCCCTAGAACTCAGGTTAACCCAGAGACTAAACCCTTAGATTTATAATGGATCATAAGTCTCTCATCGAAGGTTTACATGACTATCACGCCGATTTATACCGCCTCAGCCAGCACAGTAACCCAGTATCCCGATGCTTTTGGGCGTTTTGGACGCTACGGGGGCAAATACGTCCCAGAAACCCTGATGCCAGCCTTAAGTGAACTAGAAACGGCCTATAATCAGTATAAGGACGACCCCGATTTTCAAGAAGAATTAAATCAACTGCTCAAGGATTACGTCGGCAGACCTAGTCCCTTATATTTTGCCGAACGTCTCACCGCTCATTATGCCAAAACGGACGGTACTGGGGCGCAAATTTACCTAAAACGGGAAGATTTAAACCATACCGGGGCCCACAAGATTAATAACGCCCTTGGTCAGGTTTTATTAGCCAAACGCATGGGTAAAAAGCGAATTATCGCCGAAACCGGGGCAGGACAGCACGGCGTGGCCACCGCTACGGTTTGCGCTCGTTTTGGTCTAGAATGCGTGATTTATATGGGAATTCACGACATGGAACGCCAAGAACTCAATGTTTTCCGCATGAGACTGCTTGGCGCAACGGTGCAACCCGTGGCCGCCGGGACGGGAACCCTGAAAGATGCCACCTCGGAAGCGATTCGCGACTGGGTAACAAATGTGGAAACCACTCACTACATCCTCGGTTCTGTGGCCGGTCCCCATCCCTATCCGATGATGGTACGCGATTTTCATGCGGTTATTGGTCAGGAAACTCGTCAGCAAAGTCTGGAAAAATGGGGCGGTTTACCGGATATTCTCCTCGCTTGCGTGGGGGGTGGTTCTAATGCTATGGGTTTATTTCATGAGTTTGTTAAAGAAGCTGCCGTGCGTTTAATTGGTGTTGAAGCCGCAGGGGAAAGTATCGCTTCCGGAAAACACGCCGCCACCCTTACCCAAGGTCAACCGGGGGTTTTACATGGGGCCATGAGTTATTTATTACAAGATAGCGAAGGTCAAGTTATCGAGGCCCACTCCATTAGTGCCGGTTTAGATTATCCCGGAGTCGGGCCAGAACATAGCTTTTTAAAAGATAGTGGTCGCGCCGAATATTACAGTGTTACCGACAAGGAAGCACTAGAAGCTTTTCAACGAGTTTCCCGTTTAGAAGGGATTATTCCGGCCCTAGAAACTGCCCACGCTTTAGCTTATTTAGAAACTCTTTGCCCGCAAGTAAGTGGTAGTCCTCGCATTGTTATTAATTTCTCTGGACGGGGTGATAAAGATGTGCAATCGGTGGCTAAATATTTATCGATGAATGGTTAACAGTGAGCAGTTATCAGTTAACAGTTATCAGAGGGACAGCTATTGTGCATCTAAATTTTATATTCATTTTGACCTATTCTCTGTTCTAGACTAGCTTAATATGAAAAGTTCTTTTAAGAAGGGTTATCAGTTAGGAATTTTGATGCTTGTATCGACAAGTTTAATGGCCTGTAGTGCCTTAAACTATAGCTCTTTTACGGAACTTGTACCATCTTTCTCTCCCTCTCCTTCTCCCTCTCCTTTAGATGCGGCAACTTTACTTGTTTTAGAGAATAAAATCTATCAACAGGTAAATCGCTATCGTCAATCTCGCAATTTATCTCCCCTACTGTTAAATCGGACAATTTCGCAACAAGCAAGATTACATAGCCAACGTATGGCCTCGGGTTTAGTTCCTTTTAGTCATCAAGATTTTGACAAAAGAGTGCAAACTATTGGCGTTTCGGTTCCCTATGAAGCGGTGGGGGAAAATCTGGCAGTTAATCAAGGTTATGATGACCCAGTAATGATTGCTGTGGATGGTTGGATTAAAAGTCAAGGTCATCGGGAAAATATGAAGGGAGATTTTGATAGTACTGGGATTGGAGTAGCGACGGATAATCAAGGAAAATTGTACTTTACTCAAATATTTTTAAAACGTCAATCCGCTCCCGTTTCTACTAATCCCCTTAGCTACGATTCTATCGGGAATCAATCTTTTTTTATTACCCTCGAAGAAAACACTAATTATCAAGTTAATCGCTACCGAATTTCTCAAAATTTACCCCCCCTACGTCTCGATGCTCGCATCAGTCATGAAGCTCGCTTATTTAGTCAAAAAATGGCCAATAAACAGGTTCCTTTTAGTCATGATGGTTTTGAGGGAAGAGTCAAGGCAGTACAAAGGAAGATTCCTTTAGAAAAAATGGGCGAAAACTTGGCTTTTATGAAGGGATATCCTGACCCCGTTGCTGTTGCCGTCAAGGGTTGGATTAATAGTCCTGGTCATCAAAAAAATATGGTTGGTGATTATAATCTTACCGGTATCGGTATCGCTAAAAATAATGCTGGTGAATATTATTTTACACAACTTTTTGTTAAAAAGCGTTGACAAAATCACCCCGATGATATTTAAATTTAATTATCAGTTTTTAACATCAGTTATCAGTTATCAGTTATCAGTTATCAGTTATCAGGGAAATAAAGGCAGTCGTGCGATAGGCAAAAGCATGACAAATTTCCCTCCTGTCTCCTGTCTCCTATCTTCTAACTATATGAACTTAGACAATTTTCAAGTGTGCGATCGAGATTTAAGCGATGACCTATTATCCCGTTATCTAGGGGTTAATTTGATCGCTGTAGATACAGAAACTATGGGATTAATACCAGGGCGCGATCGACTGTGTTTAATTCAACTCTGTGATCCCAGTGGTTTTGTCACCGCTATTCGCATTTTTAGGGGGCAAACAGAGGCTCCTAATCTCAAAAAGGTCATGGAGGATGAGCGGATAGAAAAAGTCTTTCATTTCGCCCGTTTTGATGTGGCTCAATTGTCCCAAACTTTTGGCATTGCGACTCAACCGATTTTCTGTACCAAAATCGCCAGTAAACTGGCTCGGACTTATACTAGCAGTCACGGTTTAAAAAGTCTCGTGCAGGAATTAGAAGGCATAGAATTAGACAAAACCGCTCAAAGTTCTGATTGGGGAAATGCCGTTAATCTTACCCCAAAACAACTGAGTTATGCCGCCAACGATGTGCGCTATTTACTCTCAGTGCGAGATAAATTAATTGTGATGCTGCAAAGAGAAGAAAGATGGGAATTAGCCCAAAAATGCTTTAGTTGTATCCCCATCTTCACCGCTTTAGATTTACAGCAGTATAAAGATATATTTGAGCATTAGTCAGCAAAAGTTACGGTCTATTTAATAAGTAAGAAGATAAATTTTGTCTTTTATCCCCCCTTAATCCCCCCTTAATAAGGGGGTATCTGACAATTTTTAACACCCACCTACTTAGTATGATTGACTCCCAATCGAACTTTAAAAACCCAGTTATGGATTGTTTCTCCCCACTTCCCACTTCCCTCACTGATGACTGATCACTGATCACTGAAAATACTTCCTAGGGCTAAAAGCTGCCAAGATCAGAAAAAAGACCGCTATGATCGAAAATGGAAATCATCGTCATTGGTAGAGAATAGGTAAAAAATCTATGACATCTTATGCGGCCTCCTCTGCACGAGCCGAAATGAGCGAACTTCGGCGCCTAAAAACCCTGCTACCCCCAGAATTACAAAGCTGGGTAACGGTAGAAGGTTCCACAGAGATTAACCCCCCCCTGATCCGTTGTGAAGAAATTGGCAGAGATGAGGTAGAAATTCAGATAGATTTGGCAAAATGGGAAAATTTAGCCATCGATCAGCGTAATTTGCTCTTTTGGCATGAAGTGGCCAGGATTCAAAATGATAGTATTCCCCGGGAAGGCTGGGAAATGGCCGCCCTCGCTATTGGTTTAGGTGGTGCGGTGGGGGAATTATGGGTACAGGACGGTTTATTATTGCTCTTGGCCATGGGATTATGTGGGATTTCTGGTTATCGTCTCTGGCGCAAAAATAATGGCGATAAAATTCTCAAAGAAGCGATCGAAGCCGATGAAAAAGCGATCGCCTTGGCCACTCGTTTCGGTTATTCTCTTCCCAACGCCTACAAGAGCCTAGGCAGTGCCTTTAAAACCCTAATCGAACAAACACCTAACCGTCGTCTGCGTAAGCGTTATGAGACCCGTTTAGATGCCCTAAGGAAGAGTGCGGCGAAAGCGAAATCCCAAACTCAAGGCCGTCCGCCTTTAGGTGAGATTCGTTAGCCGATAATCACAGGTAATCTGTAACATTGCCCATTGGTATTTGGGGAAAAGTGTAGTAAACATTTAAATGGGTCATCAGGCCTTGTTCATCTATCAAATCATCTTTTTGTGTCGATGACTTCCCAAATCCCTGAAACGCGTTTTCTGATCATTCCGATGGAGTATCCCATTTTGCGGATACCCGATCGCTTGACTGTCCTGGAAGCATTACAGTTCAAGGAGATCTTTCACCATCTCATCGCCCAAACACCCACTCCCAAAAAAGTCATTCTCGATCTCAATGCCACTCAATTTATGGATAGTAGTGGTGTGGGTGCTTTGGTGCATAATCTCAAAGCGGCCAGGGCAGAAAATATCGAGTTAGTGCTGGCTAACGTCCATCCCCCAGTGATGGGGGTTTTATCGATTACGGGACTAGATCAATTATTCACTTTTCAAACCCCCCCCCTAGCACCCCAAGAAAATGGCTTTACTGCCACTGAAAACCATCTACTGAAAACCCATCCCTCGATTCGTAGTTGGTTAAAGCGCGGTCTTGACCTTGTTGGTGGGATCGTGGGTTTATTGATCACGGGGGTTATTTTTGTCCCCATTGCTATCGCTATTAAGTTAGATAGTCCGGGTCCGATTTTTTTTAGTCAAACCCGCTGCGGTTGGTTGGGAAAGCAATTTAAGATTCTTAAGTTTCGTTCCATGTGTGTGGATGCAGAAGCACTCAGGGATAAAATCCCCAATCAAGCGCAGGGAGCTTTTTTTAAGAATAAAAATGATCCCCGGATTACCCGGGTAGGAAAATTTTTACGTCGCACCAGTTTAGACGAATTCCCCCAGTTTTGGAATGTGATCATTGGTGAAATGAGTCTTGTTGGCACTCGTCCTCCCACCCCCGATGAAGTGGAACGCTACGATGTTCCCCAATGGCAACGTTTAGATGTAAAACCCGGTATGACGGGAGAATGGCAGGTGAATGGTCGCTCTCAGGTGCATAATTTTGAAGAGGTAATTCAACTAGATTTGCGCTATCAAGAAAATTGGAGTTTAAGCTACGATCTACGACTGATTTTTAAAACAATTTTGATTCTCTTTCAAAAAAACAGTGGTGCCTTCTGAAGTCTTAATTTCCCCTTCTTTCCCCCTTCAATTCCATCTACAAGTCCGGACGGAATTGGCAGCTCTAATCCCAGTCCTACAATGGTTTGAATCCCACGGCTGCCCTTTTTTACCTGAGTCGGTGCTTTGGCAGTGTAAGGTGGCTTTAGCAGAAGGATTTACTAATACTGTCCGTTACGCTCACAAAAATTTACCCCCAACTACACCCATCGATCTAGAATTAACTTTTTCGTCCCATTCTCTAGAAATAAAAATATGGGATCACGGTCAACCTTTTGATCTGCAAGCAAAACTTGATTCTCCACAACAAGATCCCGTCGCACCTTTGGAAATGGAAAGCGATCGAGGATTACTTTTGATGCGTTCTCTTACTGATACTTTACAATATATCCGCACTGGCGAAGGGAGAAACTGTTTAATTCTCCAGAAAAGTTTTTAAGTCAATTTATCCCCTGCTAGAAACTCTGTCCATAGCACAGGTTTCCAGACGAGAAAAAAGAATTATCCCACCCCCCACACCCCACACAAGGGTGGGGAGATGTCCAGGGGGTGCTTTGAGAGAGAAAGTAATTTGATCGTAGTATAACCACTTGTTATTCACTCGCCAACCGACTTTTGACCCAAAATCGTTCCATTTTTGTTGATCATAATTGCCGCTTCCTCCCAAACTTTCATAGATTCTTTTCTGAACAGATAGACCAAATTTTCCCTGACTATATTGTAACCAGAGTTGATTGATAATGGCTAAATCTTCACAGGGAAAGTTATCTATATCTTCTATCTTAAGATATTTTTCTTTAGTTCTATCGGCAACTTTTAAAAATAAATTAGCCGTTTCTTGATCTGCCTCTTGCCATTTTTCTTGCGCTAATAAATCCCGCAGATTGATGTAATCAATTGCCTTGGCACTTTTGAGGTTAATTTCCTCCCTAGTGGCAACTGGAAAAACTGATAAAACCGTTTCTTGAATTGTGTCCTGTGATCGGGGTTTTGGCGGAATCACTACGGCTAATTTTACCGCTAACTCTTGCAGGACTTCCCCGGCTGATTGATAACGTTTTTTGGTGCCAAATTCAATTAATTTATCTAAAATTTCGCCTAATTCAACACTAACAGGATTATTAATCAGGTGCTGTCTCCATACCCATTCATGTTCACTCACATCGAATAATTCAAAGGGAGATATTCCCGTTAATAAATAGATACAAGTGACTCCCAAACTATATAAATCACTGCTATTAATTGCTTTGCCATTGCCTTGTTCTGGAGCGATATATCCCGCCGAACCGATCACTGTTCCTGTTAGAGAAAGATTAGCAATGGTGATAAATTTAGAGGCACCGAAATCCACTAAAATTATTTTATTATCGCTGGGTCTCCTAATTATATTAGCTGGTTTAATATCTCGATGAATGACTCTTTTCGCATGGATAAAATCAAGAATTGGCAAAATTTCTAATAAAAGATGTTTGATCTTTTCTTCATTGAAAACTCCTTCACTTTGTAATTCTTGTTCTAGATTTTGTCCTTCAATATATTCTTGAACAAGATATTGTCGCCCATCATTGCCGGTAAAATAGGCATAGAGCGAGGGAATTTGTGGGTGTTGACCGAGATTATCTAAACTAATCGCTTCTTCTCTAAATAATTCCGCCGCTTTCTTGAGAGCATTACTATCTTGAGCGCTAGGAAAAAATTGTTTAATCACACAATAAGGTTGAGAAGGTTTATCCTCATCAATTGCTTGAAAAGTTTTACCGAAACCTCCTTGACCAATTAATTTTATAGAACGATAACGATCTTTTAGTAATAATTCAAAACGACATTTTTGACAGAATTTATCTGTAGGATTATTGTTATATAGACAATCGGGATTAAGACATAAACTCATTGTTAGTTCAAACAGGGATAGGGAAGCTGTTTCAGTAAACTGATAACTGATAACTAAATCGAGGTTTCTTCCTCTAGCCAAATTTCTGGCTGTTGATTTAATAAAAGCTGGGCTGCCTCTAACATATCATCGACAATATCGCGCAAATCTTTCTTATTATCGATATAAGCTTTTAACGCGTCCATCGGATCTAATTGATTACCCACCCCTAATTCCGGTAAACGGGGACGGGTTAATTGACTTATTAACTCCGCCCGAATACTATAGCTATGGGCAGGTTTTAACGCCTCATCAAGCTGATTGGTGTTGATTAGTTCTAATTGCTCACTGCGAATTTTATAAACTAAGCGGATAACTGCTTCCTGAATATCGTATTTTTTGAGAGCTTTCAGCAATTCTTTTTGGGGGTTTTCTGCTTCGGAAACATCCACTTCGATGGAACGGAAAGGACGCACGGGTAAAGGACAAAATTCCCATTTAACCTCTCCTTTAGCCACTTCTATTAAAACATAGCCCTTATCTTCTTTTTCCTCGCTAAAATCCACTCGATCGATGCTCCCCGGATAGACAATGGGCGGATCATTGCTAGGATTAAGATTTTGATGTTTGTGAACATGACCGAGGGCAACATACTCGAATTGTGGACGATTTAGTAGCGATAAAGGCACGGTAAAACCTTTACCAACCGCTAAAAGTCTTTCTGCTCCTAGACTAGCTCGATCAGCCATTAAATGGGCTAATAAAACTGTTGGTACACTTGTATCTAATTGGCGAATTTCTCCTTCTAACACCGGTTCCAAACGGTTAATTAATAATTCATTTACCCCACTCAAGGATAAACCCTCGGTTTCGGGACGGGTTAAGAGAGTGGCGCGGGTTAACCAGGGTAAAGTAATTACTTGGATATCACCGTTGCGAGTGGTGATGCGATGGGTGGTCAAGCGATCGCCAACAATAAACCCCGGCACCGCTAGGGTACGATAGATGGAGAGACTGACACCGCCATTACCATGAGAATGTTGATCGTGATTACCCACTAATAGCACTGTCGGGATATTAGCATCGGCAAGACGACGGAATTGACTGGCAAAAGCTTCGTGAACAAAAGGAGGAGGAGTGGCATCGGGAAAGGCATCTCCCCCAAAAAGCACTAGATCCACAGGGGTGGCAATAGCCCGATCGATACAGAGGCTTAAACTGCCCATAAAATCCTCGAAACGAGTATTTAATCCCGTTTTTGGATTTAAACGTCCATGGGAAAAACCGCTCCCCATGTGAATATCCGATAAGTGCAGTATTTTAATCATAGTAAAGGAAAAACAGGCGCAATTAGGTACACCTGTTCAGGATTATTTTCCTAATTTTTTATCGCCATCTTGACGACGGCGATCGCGCCATTCTGTAGTCGTCAGGTAGAGAATGCCACCACTGACGATAACGAGGAGAATTAAGGCGACTAGAAAGAGAGTGTTCAGAATCAAGGATGTTTCCATGGTATCTATAGATTACCTAGAAACCGTTACGACCCCAAACCACCATGGCGATCGACCAAGTGAACAGGGCGAGAATGCTAACCCAACCAAGTGTCAAAATATCCATAATTGCCTTTGTTAAACGAATTACTTGCGAGTTGACACTCTCCGCCCTAAAAGTGCGGAGATTCTTGGGCTGAATCTTGCCGCTACTAGCAAAGCTAATTTTGGTCTTACAGTTTCATGTCTAGTCCGACTACACCTACAAGGTAAGCACTCTTAAAGACTACTCCCCAAGCGTAAATTTCTGTGTGTCCCACAGTATTTAATTGTTTTTCGCTCTTACCATGTGGACTTACGATGAAAGCTTTTGTACCAGTGATGGTTAGAGATTTAGGGATTACGGAGTGTCGCTTGTTTCCTGCGTTCCCAAAGTCAACGACTCAATTTAATGCTAACATAAAGTCGCCCTAAAGGGCGAGGTTTTCAACCCAAATTTTCGATAATACTTCATCAGTGACTCCGTTTTAGAGAGGCGATCGTGCAAATTACGCTCAAGGAAAGAATCGAATCCATACAGGTGGGGAGTATCTCGGCGCTGGCTTTCCTGGTTCCCTATCTGCTATTTTTAACTGTTGATCGACTATTTTTAGGGGAATCGATCACATTAATTGGCGCTTTTGTCAAGATATCCGGGGCGATAATTAGCGGATTTCTCTTCGGTGTCACCTATCGTTATGTCGTCCGTAACGACGATAATCCCCATCTCAAAGATGGTACAGTAGCAGCTTTTGCCCTAGTCCGCGGCCTAGTTCCCCTACAATTATCCACAGACTTGCTCGCTGACAGTGGGCAATTAAGTCTCTTTCTGGGAGAGAGCTTTATCTGTTTTTTATCCTCTCGTCTGCTCTTAGAGTTGACTAAGCTGCGTCAATAACCGACTCAGTTATCAGTTATCAGTTATCAGTTATCAGATTTAAGTTTTCAGTCATCAGTTATCAGTTATCAGATTTAAGTTTTCAGTGAGCAGTATGTATTAAGTGAGCAGCATTAAATGGCAGTTTCCCACTGTCTTTTCACTGTTTACTGATCACTGTTTACTGATTACTGTTTACTGTTTACTGATCACTGATCACTGAAACATCACCCCACACCCCATGGCTATTTGTATTCCCGTTAATTTACCCGATCGCTCCTATAATATTCTGATCGAGAAGGGCAGTTTAGCCAATCTCGGTGCAGAAATGAGCCGGTTAAACTTAGGTAAAAAGGTTTTATTGGTTTCTAATCCCGAAATTTTTGACTATTACGGACATACAGCCGTTAATTCTCTAGAAAAAGCGGGATTTACCGTTTTTACACATCTGATCCCCGCCGGCGAAAATTATAAAACCCTCGATTCGATCGCCCAAGTTTATGATACTGCCCTCGCTCACCGGTTGGAACGTTCCTCGACTATGGTTGCCCTCGGTGGTGGTGTGATCGGGGATATGACGGGATTTGCGGCAGCCACATGGTTACGGGGCATTAATTTTGTCCAGGTTCCCACCACCCTGTTAGCGATGGTGGATGCTTCCATCGGGGGTAAAACTGGTGTTAATCATCCCCAGGGCAAAAATCTGATCGGGGCGTTTTATCAACCGAAATTAGTTCTGATCGATCCTAGCGTCCTTAAAAGCCTACCGGTGCGAGAATTTCGGGCAGGAATGGCAGAAGTGATTAAATATGGTGTAATTTGGGATGCTGAGTTATTTAAACAGTTAGAAGACTCGGACAATTTAGCCAGTTTTTCTCAGATCGATGGCCAGCTATTGCAAACAATTATTACAAAATCTTGCCAAGCTAAAGCAGATGTGGTAAGTAAAGACGAAAAAGAAGCGGGTTTGCGGGCGATCTTAAACTATGGTCACACGATCGCCCACGGCATTGAAAGTTTAACGGGATATACTAGCGTTAACCACGGGGAAGCGGTGGCGATGGGGATGGTGGCAGCAGGAGCGATCGCTGTTAAACTGGGAATGTGGACGGAAGCGGAAAATCAACGACAAACGGCGTTAATTGCCAAAGCTGGCTTAGAAACACAAATTCCGCCCTTAAACCCCGACCAGATGATCGAGATGCTTACTGCCGATAAAAAGGTCAAAGATGGCAAAGTTAGATTTATTTTACCAACGGCGATCGGCCAAGTCACCATTAGCGATCGAGTTACTCCCTCCATGGTGCGCGAGGTGTTATCCCCAACCAAATCCGGGCAATAGACGTTTTTTCAATTAAGGAATGCTCCCAATATGACGACTGACTCAATACAAGTTACTGCTGAAGAAATTGCCCAGTTTCGCGCTGAATTAGCGGATAATCCTCAAGCACTTGCGGATCTTGACATGATTGATCGATGTGACGGCGATTTGGAGTACGCTGCTATTCGATTAGTAAGGCGTTCAAATATTGATATAGTGAGGGCAGAGGGCGAAAGTTTTTGGCAACAAGCTATCACCCAGGCACGTCAATTAATATGTCATGATCATATTAGACAAGATATTGCTCCTAATATATTAGGTGGATTGGTTGGGTTATTTATTACTTCTGGTAATCCAATTCTTGAAGTTGTGGCAACTACTTTAGCCATTTATATTGTCAAGAAAAGATTAGACAATTTTTGTAGTTAGTTTAGATACCTGCTGCGGTAAAAGCCGCCCAATAAAAAGGGTTTTCAAAAAGTTTATAATTAGGCTCAAACCCTTTTACCTTTACTCTATATTGTTGATCTTCAATCATATCTATCAATCGCTTAAATTCTTCTGTTGTTAATTTTTGTTGCATTAGCTTGACAATTTCTTGACAACTATTCAATTGATTGAGATATTCTTGTACGGTCAAATTCTGCAACCAATATTGAGCTTGTTTCAAAGCAACTGGTACAGAAACTTGCTGATTCTCATCAAATAAAATCTCATAAAATTTAATCATCAAGAAGGAGGTTTGTAGGTCATTAACTTTCCATAAACTACTGACAACGCTGGGACTTCCTGCAAACAGAAAACCACTGGGTAAACCGATATATTCATCGCTGATAGAGTTTAAATCAATTAAGCCAGTTTCGCAAGCGGAAAGGGTGACAAGGCGACATTTATTCAAGCGCAGTTCAAAGATTTCGCCTAATGTTAGTGGTTCTTTATTAGCTAAAAATAAGGCGGATTCTAGGGGATTATCGGGGTTAAAGCCTCCATGACAGGAGAAGTGATAACAGTGGTTATCTGAGGATTTGAGATGGGGAAGAACAGCGTTTTTTGTGGCGTTATCTTTAGCGATAACTTGAGGTTCAGTAAAGAAAGTTGAGAGGATATTAACTTCTAAGTCGGTGTAAAATAAGTCTTTGGTGGGGTTTTGAATAGCGAAAAGTTTATTAAAGTTGGGATGGTGAAAAGTTTGGGAAATTTTTTGCAAGATTTGACAACTGGGGGCATATTGTACATCATATTTATCCAGTAAAATTTGGCTTTCATTAATGGGGAAAGCGTGAATAGGGAGAATATGCAGAAACACATGGGGGATAATAATTAAGCGTTGACAAGTATCGGGAATGAGGGCAAGAATATCATTAATATGCAGAATATCAGCAAAAGTCTGTAAGAGGTTAGACAGTTGATTTTTCCATTCTTGCTTACCATTTTTGGAGTAATAAAGCTGTAGATAATTGTTGATTGTATCAAATAATTGCTTTATATCATCTTCGGAAGATTGCCAAACTTTAACCTCTCCACCAGCAGACACCACAAAAGCGAGTATTTTCTTTCCTGTAATATACCATTGCAGCAGACAAGTTTCAGCATCGGTTAAAGCTTGAATCTCTGTAAATGGGATCGGCTCAACTTTTTGAGTTAGGCTAAAGAGAGGATCTTTAATTTCTCTTGCAATAAAATTATCTAAGTCTTGTTGATATTCCTTCAAATAACTGTGATCTGGAACGTAGGGAGTTAAGTTATCACTCTGCATTAGCTTCTGGTTAATGCTTTGATGGTGTAAGCGAATTTGTTCATTAAAAACTCGTTGTTTTAATTCATTTAATTGGGCGATGATTTCTTGACTAACTCCTTGGGGATGTAGATTTTTCTGAGTCATTAATTCCACCAGATTACGCCCTTTACTGCGTTCGATATATTCTAATGCCTTCTCAGGTTGATTGAGGTGAAGATAGGCTAGCACGATGCGATGGAAGACATCAATGGCGTTAGATAAAACCTCTTGACGACTTTGGGGGTTTAATGCTTCTAAGCGAGCATTTTCTACGGCTTCAATGGCGATATTATAAGCTTCTGTGGCAGGTTGCCATTGTTTTTCTAAATAATGTAAATTACCAAGATTAGTAGCAGTTTCTAAACACTTTAATGGATCATTATCTTTGGTACGAAATTTTAAAGCATCTTTATAGGCTAAAATTGCCTTGTTTAAATTTTCCGCCCTTCCTTCTTTAATTTTCCGAGAATAAGTAAAGTAAGCACAACCGAGATTATTTTGAGTTTTTGCCCATTCATAAGGATAAGATTCAAAAGTTCTCACCTGTAACGCTTGTTGATAATGAAAAATAGACATTTCTAAATTACTAATTTCATCTTCACTCATTCTTTTTGCATAAGCTGATGCAAGATTATCTTGTAAATCTGCCCATTCAATAGGATTATTATTTTGTGGACATACCTCTAAAGCATTTTGAAAAGCAACAATGCCTTTTTCTATTTCCTTATTTTGATCTTCTTCAGAAATGAACAGATAAAGATTAAATGTATGAATAATACCAAGATTATTTTGGATCTTAATCCACTCTTGAGGGAAGTTTTCACGATTGCATATTCTTAGGGCATTTTCAAAACACTCAACTGCTTTGTTAAAATTATCTAGTTTATTTTTTTTTTCTTTGACTAGATTAATTCTGTCACGGTAAGCATTTCCCATATTACTCTGTACCATTGCCCATTTATAGTGAGATTGAGGAACTTTAAGAGCTTCTAAATGAGCAGAGATAGCTCTCTCTAGATTATCAGCTTTATTTCCCTTTATTCTGTGACTATAAGCTACGCCAAGATTATTTTGTATTGTTGCCCATTCTTGAGGAGAATTAGTAAAAGTTATAATTTGGAGAGTTTCTTCATATTTTTTGATAGCTATTTCCAATTTGTCAGCATAATCTTCTCCAGTTTTGTTGCGGTAAACAGCCGCTAGATTTGCTTGTATTCCAGCCCATTGTAGCGGTGATTTTTTACGGTTATATACTCTTAAGGCATTTTCAAAAGCTGTTATGGCTTCTGCTAAATTACTATTTTTATCTCCTTTAGTTCTTTTACGATAAGCGTTGCCTAGAATATTTTGAGTATCAGCCCATTTATGAGGATTTTGTTCAAACTTGATCTCTTTTAATAATTCATTACACACAGTAATTGCCATTTCTTGATTATTAGCATCATCGTAAGCTATAGCTAGATTATATTTATTTCTAATCCATTCTTCACGAAATTGGTCAAAAGTAAATATTTGCAGAGCATTTTTAAAGCTATTAATAGCTATTCTTAAATTTTCTGATTTATTTCCTTGTATTCGTTCTAAATAAGCTATTCCGAGCCGATCTTGAACAACTGCCCACATTTCAGGAATAGTATCTTTACTAAATATTCTTAAGCCTGTTTGATAACAAGTTATGACAATTTCTTTGTTTATATGAGCAATCCCTAGAGAAAAATTTGATAATAATTCACCAAAACTCATAATAATTATGCCAAAACGTTGTAATACTTGAGACTTTGCCCCATCTTGTAAAATATTATTAATCCAATCTATAAGAATTTGATGAAAAGTTTCATTAAGTTTACTCAGATTTTGGTTTAGGTAAGGATAAAGATTTTCAGGAGTTGGATTCTGTTCAACTAACTGAAGTAAGTACCTAAGCAAAATTAATTACACATTTCGATAAAGCTTTTGCCTCTTGCCTATTGCCTCTTGCCTGTCTTCACTAGGAAATTTATTTTGCATGACTACTTATATGAACGATAAATTGAAAATAATTTTCGTGATCATTCTCTGATAAATTAAAATCACCATTCTGCATTTGTTTTAAGATTCCTGTTAACTGTTGCGCCATATTCAGCAACCATCGCGCCTCATTTTCCCTTCCTACTTCCCCGTATTGTTTCGCTACGGCTACCATTACCTCAACCAACCCCTGATCCAACAATTCCCGATTTTCCTGTAATATTCGGGGTTCATCGCCTTGATTACAGGATAATAGCTGATTAACGAGGTTTAGATAAGCTTGGGTGCGTTGTTCGTTCATGGGTTGAGAGAGGGTTGAACAGGATTATTCTTGATTATATTGAAAAAAAAGGAATTTTGCCTAAATCATGAATCATTTAAGAATCTCAATGTTAAGATAAAATGAGAAAACTAACTAGGATAAATACCATCATGACAACACCAACTCAACAAATGCAATTTCAACCGATTTTTGTTGAAGGGGATGAAACCGAAATTATTCCTCCTGAAGACATTGCCGAAAGTGACGCAGCTTGGCAAGATTATTTAACAGGAAAAGATCAGGGAATCTCTTTAGAAGAACTTGAACAAGACTTATGGGGAGAAAACCTTGAGTGAGTGGCGTTTTCTTATTTTAAAACCTGCCCAACGCTATCTAAAACGGTTGTCTAAAACTGATCAAGAGCGTATTATTAAAGGATTAAAATCTTTATTAACCAACTCTGAAAATGCGGATATTAAGCCCCTTAAAGGAAGACCAGAATTAAGATTACGAATAGGAGATTATCGCTGTTTATTTTTTATAGATCAAGAAAATCGAATTTATATTATTACTCAGATTGGTACTCGCGGAGATATTTACAAAAAATAAAATAAATCTTTCACTCTATCCCCTATCAACTCCTAATTTTCCTGTAATATTCTGGATTCATCGCCATCATTGCAGGATAATAATTGATTAATGAGGTTTAGATAAGCTTGGGTGCGTTGTTCGTTCATTGTCTGTACTATGATTTTTGTGATTATATTTATGATTGAGGAAAGGGAAGAATAATATAGCGAATTATTGTTCCGAGTAAAGCCGTTCCCAAGATTCCGATTAACGTCCAAATTTGTGCCTTTTGAGAGCCTTTTATTTCCTTTGTATCATCTTTTAAACTTTCAATATCTTTTTCTAAACCATCGACTTTTTCCTCTAATCTAGCTTGTCCAATTTCTAGACTATTCAGACGATTATCAAGTTTTTCTAGTTTCTGATTAATTTCACCTAAAATTTCTTTCAGATCTTGTTCAATCGTAATTGACATCTGATGATTCTCCTGATAATGATGGTTATCAGTATTATTGTATATTTTGTCTCAAGTGCTTGTCAACGATTACGCCTCATTTTCCCTTCCTGCTTCCCTGTATTGTTGCGCTACAGCTATCATTATCTCTATCAAACCCCGATCTAATAATCTCTGATTTTCCTGTAATATTTGGGGTTCATCGCCTTCATTACAGGTTAATAATTGATTAATGAGGTTTAGGTAAGCTTGGGTGAGTTGTTCATTCATAGCGTTGTAAATGGTGACGGTTAATTCAGTTATAAGCGATTCATCGGCAATCATCAAGAGTTGGGGATTGGTGGTAAGGTTGTCAGAAAAGCGATCGCACTGTATAATCTTGATTGATATATAAGCTAATTCTACTCACTTGAACTAAATCATCATGAATCAAAAACCGTACCAAGTAGAAGCATTTTGGGATCGAGAGGCGCAAGTGTGGGTAGCAGAGAGTGAAGATATTCCGGGATTAGTCACCGAAGCTGATACCATCGAAGCTTTAACAGCTAAATTACGACAGATGATTCCAGAATTATTACAACTAAATCATCTAATTACTATTGAACCTCAAGAAGCGATAACTTTTGAATTGGCGTTGCCTGAGGACTATGATTAAGGATTACCTGAAATAACGAATCTACCAACTGCTACTAAAAAACCTCCCACCGCAGTAATTAAAATACCAATTATTGTCCAAATTTGCGCTTGTTGTGATCTTTTAATTTCTTTGACATCTTCCTTAACAGAATTTATTTCTCCTCTTACAAAATTTATTTCTCCTCTTACAGAATTTATTTCTACTTTTAATACTTGTCTTTCGCCTTTAGCTTCTGTTAGCTGAATTTTTATATCTGTAACATCTTTTTGGACATTTTCTAGTTTTTGACTAATTTCTGTTAGAATTTTTTCAAGACTTTGTTCAATCATCACTGACATTTATTTTCTCCCCTAATCAGACAGATTATCAATCATTATAGTCGATATTCAGAGAACTATTATCCTTCCTGCATCCCTGAATTTCGAGGCACTTACGGCCGATAAAAAGGTCAAAGATGGCAAAGATTAGATTTATTTTACCCACGGCGATCGGGAAAGTAACCATCAGCGATCGAGTTACCTCCCCCATGGTAAGAGAAGTTTTACCCCCAACCAAATCCGGGCAGTAAAAGCTTTTTCAATTGTTGCATCGCTTGTTCCGTAACATCCCGGTATTTTAAATCTCCCACGAGAATACGTCCCATCATTTGACTGGCGATCGGCCGTTTAACGGCGACATTGTAGGCGATTTGGGTAAATTGATAGAATAAACCAGCTAATTTGGCCGCTAAAGCCATATCTTCCCCCCATTCTTCCCGAATTATCCGACTATAGTTCGCTAAAGCGCGATTATCCCCGGCTAAAGCTCGATCGATCGCCTCGGCTGCCTTAACTCCCGTCAAAATTGCTGGACGGATACCCTCACCGATGAGCGGATCGAGAATCCCCGCCGCTTCCCCTGTAATTAAGGCATTTTGGGCGTGTAGCGGTTGATTTCCGTTCCAAAGGGCTAAAGCATACTCACTATAGCGGTAATTCTCTAAATTCCAGCCCTTTTGACGGGCATAATTTAACAGTTGTTTTTTTAGCTCCTCGGATTTGATGCTGCCCTTAAAACAAGCGCCGCTAATTGTGTAACCATTAGACTTGGGAAAAGCCCAGATATAGCCATTTTGTAGGGAACCAAAATCAAAAAAGGCTTTTTGGGGTGGAATAGTCGCTTCTGCGTTAGTAATTTCGAGAGTAGCACCGATCGCTTCGTTTTTCGCTGGTAATCCTAACCAGCGACTGGTATTGCCCTTAACACCATCGGCAGCAATCAGATATTTACCCGAAAATGTTCCTTGGGATGTGGTAACTTGCCAGTGATCTTGGACAAATTTGATCTGGGTAACTTCGCTGTTATCTTGGATAGTTGCCCCGACTGCGATCGCCTGTTGACCTAAAAAATCATCGAAACGATCCCTTTGTACCATCCACATCGGTTCTAGCATATTTAACTTAGTGGTGACGGCATCCCCCTGTTTCCAAGTAAACTGTACTTGCGTGACGGTATTCTCGATCACGGGGGTAAAATCAAAATCAAACCACTGCTTAATTGCCGGGGATACCCCACCACCACAGGGTTTATAACGGGGTAATTTCGCTTTATCGAGGATCAGAATCGATCGTCCCTTTTTAGCTAGATGATAACCCGCCGTCGTTCCTGCTGGTCCCGCACCGATGATAATACAGTCAAACATTTGTACTAATTTAAGTCGTTGAACAAATTTATAGACAATTTACGCTATTTTGGGCAACTTGTGTTGAGTCTGGTTTCTTGTCCCTTCCTCAGGCGGTTGAGCTTGCCTCTCTAGTTTCTAACTGATTTATCCCCCAATGTCCAAGAGAGTCTAATCTCTGGCTTTTTTGGCTAATTGATCAATTATCTTCACCTGATCAATCGTATAATCAAAAAAACTATAACGGCTCGATTATATCATGAAAATTGTTTCTATTAAAATAAAAAACTATCGTATGTTTAAAAATATACACATAAGAGATATTCCCCCTTTTTGCGTGATTATTGGAGCTAACGGCACGGGAAAATCTACTCTATTTGATATTTTTGGGTTTCTGCGAGATGCCCTCAAAAACAACATTCGCCAAGCTTTACAAATTCGCGGCGGTTATAGAGAAATTATCACTAGAGGTCAAGAACAGGAAGATATTGAAATCGAGCTGCAATTTCGCATGAAAATCTTAGATACAGAACGTCTGGTTACTTATCAAATCATAATTGGACAAAACAATAATCGCCCCGTTATCAAACGCGAAATACTTCGCTATAAACGGGGTGAACACGGTAAACCTTTTCATTTTTTAGATTTTCAACTTGGTCAAGGATATGCTATCACCAACGAAGAAGATTTTAGTAAACCGGATAAAGAACTCGATCGAGAAGAACAACAGCTAGAATCTAACGATATACTAGCAATCAAAGGATTAGGACAATTTCAACGTTTTAAAGCCGCTACAGCCTTTCGTTCTCTGATTGAAAATTGGCACGTTTCTGACTTTCATATTAGCGAAGCTAGAGGAAGTAAAGAAATATCTTACGCTGAACACTTATCCCCCACTGGCGACAATATAGCTACAGTTGCTCAATATATTTATCAACAATATCCCGAAATTTTTCAGCAAATTCTCGAAAAAATGAAACAACGAGTTCCGGGTATTTCCTCTGTGGAAGCCAAAGAAACCGAAGACGGTCGCTTGATTTTACGTTTTCAAGATCAGGCCTTTAAAGACCCTTTTATTGATCGCTATGTTTCTGACGGGACTACGAAAATGTTCGCCTATTTAATATTACTATTCGATCCCAATCCTCATCCCCTACTCTGTGTCGAAGAACCAGAAAACCAACTTTATCCTACTTTATTAAAAGAACTAGCCGAAGAATTCGCCCACTATAGCGATCAGGGGGGTCAGGTATTTGTTTCTAGCCACTCCCCCGATTTTATCAATGCGGTTCCACTAGCTAGTATTTTCTGGCTAATTAAATGCCAAGGTATCACCCAAATCCATAGGGCTGCCGATAGCGAAATCCTCAAAAACTTAGTAGCGGAAGGCGATTTACCCGGCTATCTTTGGAATCAAGGCTGGTTTGAAGGAGTAGAACCCTAATGAACTATGATATCGTATTTTTGCTAGAAGAGTCATCTATAAAAAATGTGTTAGAAGAACTTTTGCCTAAACTTATTCTCCGAGAAATCAGCTATATATGTATTAGTCATCAAGGTAAACAAGCTGAAAGGGGGACAAGAAGGCTGAAATCCATATATCATAAGCTTTTCATGGTTTTAGCTCTAAAAAGTTCGCCGCACCATCTCTCACTTATTAATAATAATTCCTAGTAAGCTCGCTCCTATCCCTAATTCTTTCGTTA
>NZ_JAPZSS010000031.1:0-41896 GCF_027532015.1 Microcystis sp. LE19-131.1A
AAAACTTTTCTGACTTTTCTTCAGCCATTTATGAATGTTTGAATGATGCCCATCTGAAACATAAAAAAGAACTGGATTCTTTGCTGACTCTACGATTTCAGAAGTTTAATAAATCTCAGATTATGAACGTCTAAAGTATAGCTCACCTGTTCCTAAACCTAGCCCATCTATTGCTGTTGTGCCAACGCCAAAACCGACCCCTTCACCTCCTCCTGTGACTAGCTCACCTGTTCCTAAACCTAGCCCCTCTATTGCTGTTGTACCAACGCCAAAACCGAACCCTTCACCTGTCCTCAAGCCAGGAACTACTCTTATATCGAGGTCAACAGGAGTGAATTATACCCGTCTGCGAGACCTACTAGCAGCAGGGAAATGGAAAGAAGCAGATAAGGAAACAACTAGGGCAATGCTTCAAGCTGCTAAGAGAGAAAAGGAAGGATGGTTCAGAGACGAAGATATTGAGAACTTTTCCTGTGAAGATTTGGGCATCATTGACCGGCTTTGGTTGTCAGCTAGTAAAGGTAAATTCGGCTTCAGCGTTCAGAGAGAAATCTATGAGAGTCTCGGTGGCACAAGAAACTATGTAAGGGTAGTGTGGGATAAGTTCGGCGATCGCGTCGGCTGGAGAAAAGGAGGGAGTTGGTTGTATATATCTGACCTAACCTATAGTGCTGAAGCCCCCAAGGCCCACCTGCCAGCTTATTGGACGGATATGAGACGATTGGTGGGGATAGAGGAGGGGTGGATGAGTGGTAGTACGGACCATCGATCCATTCAGGCGTTGCGTCAGGGTACTCTTTCTCTCGTGCAAAAGCTTGTTACCTGTAGAATATAACGATCTCAGGTTTTTTGTCAAGTCTAATTTTAGGGGGTTTGCTCACGGAAACATCAGCTTTTCACAGAACTCGATACTTAACGATGTTGATGTCTATTATCGCGGAATTTCTAAGTTTAATTTAGGGGATAAACAAGGGGCGATCGCATAATTCTTTTCAACGAGGTTATGAGCTATCCAGCAATTCGATACCCATCACCATCACCTGATTACATTTATTGATTTTTCATCGCATACTATTTAAAAAGAAACGTGCCAAAGACAAAAATCATCTTTTATCAAGAAGCAGAAGGCATCTCACCTGTTGTTGAGTGGCTTCAGAAATTACTCAAAACTGATAAAAAAGGATTTGCCAAATGTATAACCAAAATCGAACAACTTGCCGCACAAGGTCATGAACTGCACCGCCCTGCTGCCGATTATCTCAGAAATGATATCTGGGAGCTTAGAGCCAAACAGGGAACCATACAATATCGAATCCTCTATTTTTATCATGGTCAAAATATAGCAATTATTGGTCATGCTCTTATCAAAAAAACTTCCGCCGTTCCCTCACAAGACATCGAGAGAATTATCCAAAGAAAAGCACAATTTAAACAAAATCCAGAACTTCATACTTATCAAGGAGAAATAAACAATGCCTAAAACCACAGATGCCGTAAAAATCATTCACCAAATGATTGCAGACGATCCCACAATCAAAGAACAAATTGCCCTAGAATCCCTCAACTCAGAAATCGCACAATTGATTTATGACGCTCGTATGAATGCTGGATTAACTCAACAACAACTAGCCGACCTAATCCATGTTGAGCAATCCGTTATTGAAGATCTAGAAGACGCTGACTATCAAGACAATCCCCTAATAATGCTACAAAAAATTGCCACTGCCCTTAATCAACGAGTCAAAATGAGCCTTGTTAGTAGCTTGTAGGGTGCGTGTTTGCGCGTATTTAAAGGAGATTTGTTAATAATTAAACTATGATCGCGCCGTAACGCAGCATCTTAAGAAAATTGGTGTGTTACGCTATCACTAACGCACCCGACAAGAGCCACCACTGTGTCTGGAGTGGTTTTTATTATGATTATTTAACTGCTACCGAATATCCCCCCCGCAGTAATCTCTCCCTAGTAACAGGTTTCTAGTTCCTGTTTGATATTCAGGCAGAATGAATGATATAATTGGTGCGTGGGGCGTGGCTCTCTCGTTTAAAAGCTTGTTACCTGTAAAATATAACAATCTCAGGTCTTTTGTCAAGTCTAATTTTAGGGGTTTTGCTCACGGAAACATCAGCTTTTGGGGAACTCGATACTTGACACTATTTAATTTATCATTTGTTAGAAAACTCACATATATAAAAGCTTTAATATGCCAAAAATACAACTTATTTTTTACCAAGATGAAAGAGGTAATATACCAATTATAGAATGGCTTGATAGTCTTCCTGGCAAAGCTCAAAACAAATGCTTTATCAAATTACAAAGACTGGCAGAACTAGGATATGAATTACGCAGACCAGAAGCAGACTTTTTGCGGGACAAAATTTATGAATTGAGAGTTAATTTTAAAGGAATAAATTATAGAATTCTTTATTTCTTTTATAAAAACAAAGCTGTGGTCATTTCTCATGGTATAATTAAAGAAAAAGAAGTTCTACCACTGGAAATCGAGCAAGCAATTAAAAACAAAGCTAAATTTGAAAAAAATCCCGAATTACACACCTATTTTCAGGAGTTGATATGAATACACACCAAACGACAGCCGATGGCTTACAAATTCTTTACCAACGTTATTATGCTAATAATCCAGAACGTCAATTAGAATTAGAAAAGGCTCGTATTGATGACGAAGTAGCCAGAAAAATATTTAAGATTAAGGAAACACATCATCTTTCAACAAAAGCTTTAGCAGAATTAATTAATACTGATGAATCTATTATTGAAGCCTTAGAAAATGCTGACTATGAAGGAAACTCTTTTTTGTTGCTAAATCTCATCGCTACAGCCCTAAAAATAAAGGTTAAATTTGAATTAGTTTCAGCCTAATTGTTTCAGTAATAAGATTTGACATTTCCCCGACCCGCTCCACCTCCTCAAGGAGGGGAAATCAAGGATATAATAGTATTAAGCTGTAGCGCATTTAAACTGGGTATTAGGATGTTATAAAGCAAACTGCGAAACTCACTCTCTCCCTGCTCCCCCGCAACCTCAAATACCAATTTAAATGATGAACAGCTTATCTCCCTAAATCATCGCAGCCAATTTTCTACGGTTAATCTCTGAACTCTCAGCATATCTGAGTCATCAGAAATGAGGATGAGATTATGGCTAATAGCTGTTGCTGCAATGAGAATATCAGCCATTTGTATGGGGGTTCCTTTGCGCCTTAAATCAGCACAAATTGCTGCGGCTTCATGGACAATTTCCATTGTATCTAATAACAATACTCTTAAATCAGTGCGGCACAAATCCTGAAATCTTGCTAACTTATTCGTTGCTTTAACTGCTAATAATCCAGCCTCAGTTTCTAAATAGGTAATACAGCTTATAAAAACATCATTTCCTTGTAGTCTTACTTCACTTAATTTCTCAACAACTACTTGGTTGTCTTTGAGAATAGCTGTGACGATGTTAGTATCGAGTAGATAACCCACGACTATTTAATATTTTTGTCTAAAACTTGCGATCACTGCGTCAAACTCTGCCATTTGTTCCGCAGTTAAATCCTTCAGCATTCCCGCCATTGCTTGTACTCCCAAAACTTGCCTAATTTTCTGAGTTAGATTTTCATCGGACATCATTTCTAATTCTGAAGAAGAAAAATTTTGGCTTAGTAACTTCATTAAATACGCAACCATTTCGTCTCTATTTAAATCTTCTAATAAGCTCTCATTCTTGATAAAATAATCAATAATTGAGGCGACGCGATGAACGAGCCTAGCCTGAATTTTATTCTCGACCAGATCTGATTGAATAGAGAGTTGAGACATCTTTTCCTCCTTGAGACTGGTGTAGTGAGTTTTTTTAGTTATTATAACAATTTTCTCTCGCACTGCTAAATCGGCACTCGCACCGATACTGTCACTACTAGGGAGTGATACCATCGTTAATCTTCATCTCTCAACCAATAACCCCCGCAGCAATCTTTGTCAATCTGGTAATCACCATTTAATTGATCCCCGTAATATGTTGTAAAATCGTATCTAATTTTTGGTTAATCTCATCACGAAACTCTTCAAAATTCGATTGAAGCCGATCAACTTTATCTTCAAGATGATCAATTTCCTCATAGATCCGATCAAAACTCCGGTTTAGCTCTCTTCCTGTCACTTGGGTATCTTCCAGACGCTCCAGGCGCCGATTAAGACTCCTCAATTGACGCTCCACTTCATAATTTTTATCGTTCGGTTCCTGAGCTTGTGGCATAGGGAAAATCGTTGAATGAGAATGTCTTAACTCAATTATATGTTAACTTATTGACTAAATAAAGGATTCTACTTCTCTTAAATCAAGCTTTTATGGTGCGTGTTTGCGCGTATTTAAAGGAAATTTGTTAATAATTAAATTATGATCGCGCCGTAACGCACCATCTTAATTTGTAGGGTGCGTTAATGTTCTCGGTTCTTCTCTTTTTTTCACCTAACAGCTGGTCGATTTTTTTGAGAAAATTGAGTTAATAATCTCTAGGTTGAGTTAAGGTTTGTAGTTACGCTTTAGCGCCAACTTCTGGGGAAAATCGGGCTAGAGCATCGACATTGCTTGTATTCCCAAGACTGGCCCGACTTACCCTTACTGTTCTTTGTGGCGAGAAAAAGCCAGATCAGCAGTCTCGATCACCTTTAATAGCTGTTCGATGCGGTTTTCCGTTGGGGGGGCCAAACAGGGAAAAACGGCTAAACCGGGGATTTGATTAGCCACCTCGGTGACAGCCACATCAAGGGTGACTAGGGGTAAATTAGCGAGGGTTTCCGACTCGCTCAAGGTTTGCAGATAAGAGTATAAATCTTCTGCGATCGAACTATCAATTAAGATAGCGTCCACCTCCCAGACAGTGGCTAAAAGTTCCGCCTGTTCGCAACTATCGGCCTCGATAAAACGATAATTCTCCCGAACTAATTGATTATTCCAAATCCAGCTAAAGGAAGATAAATCGGAGAAATTGGGGGCATAATGACCGTGTAAACGCAGCAGAGTCGGAGCAGTGCGCTGTTTTCGGCTAGGAACAGGGGAAACGGTCAGATTTAGGCAAGCTTGCAGGGCAGCCGAGGTGATTGGTGGAACCAGAAAACTATCGGCCCCTTGCTGTTGACTGCGGTTGCGCTCGGAATCGGCGGCGGTGACAATAACTTTTATATCTTTGGTTTGGGGATGGGATTTGAGCAGCGTTAACACATCCCAACCGGACAAGAGGGGTAGATTGGGATTGAGAAAAACACAACGGGGTTTTAACTGCCGGGCTTTTTCGATCGCCTCAGTGCCGCTACGGGCGATAATGGCTTTTAATCCCAATTCACTCAAGCGATCGACAAACTGTTCGATCACTTGGGGATTAGCTTCCACCACCAACACCAGACGCTGGGGAGTAGCGGACTCCTGCTCGGCACCTTGGGGATGAACCGGCAGTAGTAAAGTAAATTCACTACCTTCCTGGGCCCTGGAGACAAAGGATAGATCGCCACCGTGACAGCGTGCTAATTTTTGGCTGAGGACTAAACCTAAACCTGCGCCCTCAAATTGACGGGTGAAAGGACTTTCTAGCTGTTGGAATTTCTGAAAAATCAGATGCTGGGATTCTTCTGGAATACCGATCCCCGTGTCCCAGACGGTAAAAGCCAGCCAATTTTCCCAACGATTGACTTTAATGCCCAAATTACCGCCATCAACGGTAAATTTTACCGCATTATCTAACAAATGCACTAACATCTGTTGTAAACGGGCCTCATCGGCCAGAACATAGTCTAACCCCGATTCGATGTCAAGACGATAGCTGCTGGGGAGATCGAGACGTTGGGGATGCTTATCGACGATGATATCGTACACCCGTTGACAGAGGCGATCGATTTTGACTCTAGATAAAGTTAATTGTAGTTGTCCTGTCTCTAGGCGGGTTAAATCGAGGAGATCATTGACCAGAGCCATCAACTGACGACCGCTGCGATAGATTAAATCGGCATATTTGGACTGTCGGGGGTTAAGTTCACCGATTTTTTGTTCCAGGAGCAGACTGGAGAGACCGATAACGGCGGTGAGGGGCGATTTAAACTCATGGCTAACACAGGCGAGAAATTCATCCTTAAGACGATTTAAATGGACTAGATCGGCATTTTTAACCGCTAATTCCTGACAATATTGCTGTTGTTCGGTGATATCGGTGGCTAACAGTAACCACAGTTCTGAAGCTTTCTCGATCAAAGGATAATTATCCGTTAAATTTAACGGCACGGACAACAGGCGCCAAGTCTTGGTTAAACCCGATGTCACTGTTTCTAGACGCTGGGGAAACAGGGGGGGAGTGGGGGATGGGAGGGTTAGGGGGTCATTAACCAAAGCAAAGGGAGATTTATCAATATTAGCGGGGAAAGCTGCCCCGATTTGTTGACACCAAGCCTGATTTTGGTATAAAATCCCTGCTTCTGGACTGTAGAGCAGCACCGGCAGCGGTAATTGTTCCAGAAATTCCAGAGGATGATCGCTGCGGGGGGGGGTAATGCGATCGCTGATGCGGAGCTGCGGGGGGGGATCATCGAGAATCGAACGCCCGAGACAAAATTGGAGAAGTTTGCCCGTGTCTAAGCGTCCTAACAGTTTCCCCTGAGCATCGACTAAAATAGGGGCTTTTGCGATCGCTTCTGCCGTCAGGGTGGCTAGAAACTCACTCACGGCCATGCGCGAGTTAAGAGGGATAATTGGACGCAGCCAACCGCTTAGATCGAGACGGTTGCAGGAGGGGTTTCTGGTTTCGGGGTGCTGTTGTTGATAGAGGAGGTAAGCAATCAGGGCTTGACTCTCAATCAGTCCTAGGGGACAATACCTCTCATCCACCACCACGATCGCTTCTGGATTGCCCGTGTTAATTAAATCGCAAAGACTGGCCCTGTCAATAATTAATTCACAGGCAGTGACGGATTGATTAAAGTGATGGAGACTGAGGGTAACGCTAGGCATGGGGATAATTAGGGGGCGGTGGCGGTAGCTTTAGGGCATAATTAGGGTTTGCGGCAAAAAGTTTTTCGGTGGGGGCAGGGTGTAGGGTGTAGGGTGTAGGGTATAGGGTTTTACCGATTTTCAGGTGGTCAATTACCTAATTTTCAGGGCAAAAGTCCCTGAATTTTCCCCCTGATCACTCCCATCCCCGGCACTTTTGGATTTCAAAAAGGTCTAAAAGTCTTATCCAACAAGGTTTTTAGATTTATTCAGCCAGCCCTAATTAACAAACTGATGGCCAAACTATTAGTCGTCCTAGAACTTGAATTTACCTTGATTATGACGCTCGCTCATCTAGAGAACCGCTCCATTGATTACAATTAACTACGATACCTACTGCCAAAAAGCAAAGTTAACCTTTAACTTCCCTTAGCTGATGGCGGGGGGTTGTCTTCT
The DNA here is from genome assembly GCF_027532015.1 of Microcystis sp. LE19-131.1A. Lineage (NCBI taxonomy): Bacteria > Bacillati > Cyanobacteriota > Cyanophyceae > Chroococcales > Microcystaceae > Microcystis > Microcystis sp. LE19-131.1A. Next base: position 7,436 of record NZ_JAPZSS010000031.1, read on the forward strand.
CAACAGAGAAAGCCTAACCTATTGTTTGTCAATTTCTATCTACCTTGCGGGTGAGAAAACGTTGCCTCCGAGACTGACTATTTATGCTTTTGTCCCAACGGACTCACCCTTGACGGGGGTGAGTTCACCTCTGGGGCTGGTTAATTCTTTGACGGCTTTATTGGCTAATGAACGGTATAATCTAACCCTGGGGTCATCTTCTAGCGAACTATTGGCTAATATCGAGGCAGAGAAGGAAAAAATCGATTGTTTGCTGGTGGTCTTTCATCCTTCCCTACAGCCGACTTTTAATCAACTCTACGAAGGGGGGATTTTACTGCCAGTAGTGATCATTGTCGCTGACAAGAACATCGCTCCTGAGATGAATGACTCTCCCACCTGTCTCTATCATAGTGCCGAATTACAAATCACCGTCAAGGAATTAGACAGCATCACCTCGGTCATCGACCAAGCGATCGCTCGATTTCTCCATTTAGCTCCTAATTGCTCTTTTTCCGAGCGTACTACGATTGTTAACCAACCGAATCCCGTGGAAAATAATCACAGTTTTCTCCTCCTACAACAGCGCCGTTTAGCAGAAAAATTAAAAGAAAGACTCGGCTATTTAGGTGTTTACTACAAACGCAACCCGCAGCTATTCTATCGCAATCTTGCCCCGGAGGAAAAAAAAGAATTACTGCGGGAATTAAGAAGAGATTATCGGGAGATTATTTTAAATTACTTCCAACAGGATTATCCGATTAATCAAGCGATCGATGAGTTGGTTAATAATGTCTTTTTTACCGATCTCTCAGTGTCGCAAATTCTGGAAATTCACATGGAGTTAATGGATGAATTTTCCCAACAGTTAAAATTAGAAGGCAGAAGTGAGGAGATTCTCCTAGATTATCGTCTCGCTCTCATTGATATCCTTGCTCACTTGGGGGAAATGTACCGTCGTTCCATACCTCGCGAGGATATCCCTTATGATTTATTATTGGGAATAGACTAAAATCTCCCCCATAAATAACAATGAACTCCTATCCCCAGCCCCTTTGATCTTAACCTATGAGCGTCTTTAAAAAAACCTATGTTTTAAAACTGTACGTCGCCGGCAATACCCCCAACTCCGTGCGTGCCTTAAAAACCCTGAAAAATATCCTAGAAGAGGAATTTCAGGGAGTGTATGCGCTCAAGGTGATTGACGTGCTGAAAAACCCGCAACTAGCGGAGGAAGACAAGATTCTCGCTACTCCTACCCTTGCGAAAGTCCTCCCTCCCCCGGTGCGGAAAATTATTGGTGATTTGTCCGATCGAGAGAAGGTTCTGATCGGTTTAGACTTACTATACGAGGAAATTCGTGAACGAGAAAATGATAGCTAGGTCTTTGTCCATAGTTGATTAGACGGGTTATATTGATTGAAGAAGAAATGATCGGGGCTTAATCTAGTACCTCTATGGGAAAGTCAAGAGTCAATGGAAATCGAGATAGTGTAAAGTGTTTAGTCAGGCTTGATATGTTTCTGTGGAAAAATTAGATAAAAATCCTACTCTTTAAATACTCGCTGGATAAATAATGACTCAATCTAACTCTAATAGCCAATCGAATCCACCGATTAAACCGAAAGGTGTTCGCAAAATTAGAACCCTAATTGAAGGTTTTGATGAGATCACTCACGGTGGTTTACCCATGGGGAGAACTACCTTAGTTAGTGGCACTTCTGGCACGGGAAAAACCCTGCTTGCTGTGCAATTTCTCTACCATGGGATCAAGTATTTTGACTATCCGGGCCTGTTTGTTACTTTTGAAGAATCTCCCACCGATATCATTCAAAATGCCTATAGTTTTGGTTGGGATTTAGAAGAATTAATTGACCAGGGTAAATTATTTATTCTCGATGCTTCCCCAGATCCGGAAGGTCAAGAGGTGGTGGGTAGTTTTGATCTTTCGGCCTTAATCGAGCGCATTCAATACGCAATTACCAAATATAAAGCCAAACTGGTATCAATTGACTCTGTAACTGCCGTTTTTCAGCAGTACGAAGCGGCATCAGTGGTGCGGCGAGAAATTTTTCGGCTCGTGGCCCGGTTAAAATTATTAGAAGTGACTTCAATTATGACCACGGAACGTATCGAAGAATACGGAGCGGTGGCCCGTTTTGGTGTAGAGGAATTTGTCTCTGATAATGTGGTAATTATGCGGAACGTGCTAGAGGGAGAAAGGCGACGCAGAACCGCAGAAATCCTCAAATTACGGGGAACAACCCACATGAAGGGGGAATATCCCTTTACTATCACCAATGATGGCATTAATATCTTCCCCCTCGGTGCGATGCGTTTAACTCAGCGCTCTTCTAATGTCCGCATTTCTTCGGGAGTAAAAACCCTTGATGATATGTGTGGAGGCGGTTTTTTCAAGGATTCGATTATTTTGGCCACAGGAGCAACAGGTACGGGTAAAACTCTCTTAGTCAGTAAATTTCTGGAAGAAGGCTGTAGGCGCGGTGAGCGGGCGATTTTGTTCGCTTATGAAGAATCTCGCGCTCAATTGTCCCGAAATGCTTCTTCTTGGGGGATCGATTTTGAGGAGATGGAACGCAAGGGATTATTAAAATTATTGTGTTCTTACCCCGAATCGGCGGGATTGGAAGACCATTTACAGATGATTAAGTCGGAAATCTCGGAATTTAAACCCTCTCGTATTGCTATTGATTCTCTATCGGCACTCGCGCGGGGGGTGACAAATAATGCTTTTCGGCAATTTGTGATCGGGGTGACAGGATACGCCAAACAGGAGGAAATTACGGGATTTTTCACCAATACTACCGACCAATTTATGGGAGCGCACTCGATCACTGAATCCCATATTTCTACGATTACCGACACGATTTTAATGTTGCAGTATGTGGAAATTCGCGGCGAAATGTCGCGAGCGATTAACGTCTTTAAGATGCGCGGTTCTTGGCACGATAAAGGGATTCGTGAATATACTATCAGTCAGGACGGGGCGGATATCAAGGATTCTTTCCGCAATTACGAGCGGATTATTAGTGGTTCTCCGACTAAAATTAGCGTCGATGAAAAGACTGAATTATCGCGGATTGTTCGCAATGTACGCGAAAAATTACAGGATGAATAATCGGGAGTTGACTGATGGAGATTATTTTGAAGAGCGATCGGGTAAAGTCGGTCTTAGGGAAAATAACCACCAGATCAATAAACCTAATATAATCCAGAGAATATCTTTAACCCGGCGAATTAGAGAAATCGCTAAACCTAATTCTAGACTGCCGGTTAAGGAAGCACCCAGCAGCACTAAAGAACCTTCTAAAGTACCGATATTAGCGGGAATAAAAAAGGTTCCAGCGCGTACCAATTGGGCAACAGAATCAAATAACCAAGCATCGGCAAAAGTGATCGGATGTTGGAGAAACTGCATTAAAACATAAATTTCTAAAACTCCGAGGGGCCAATTGAGAAAACCGACGATCAAGCCATTTCTAAATAGGGGCAGATTCCGGTAAAATTCTCCTAAACGATCATCGACACTGCGAAGATTTTCTAAAGGTTTGGCTAGGCGATCGCCTAAAAAAGAATGACCTAATCGATTAACTATTCTGGAGGATAAACGGAATCGCTGAATCAAGAAAAATATCAGAATACAACTGGAGAATATAGCGAGACTTAATCCAGTAAAAGTTTTAAAAGAATTAGAAAATTTTGGGGAAGCTAGGAGCAGAAAAAAACCGATAATTGCAAAGAAGACAAGGGAAGCAGTATTTAACGTTTTTGTCAGAATAATCGAGGCACTGGTTTCTTTATAGCTAATCTGATAGTGAGTTTTTAACATCACTGCTTTAAAACCTTCTCCTCCCAACGAAGCGAAGGGAGTCACGCGATTAAAGGCTGCCCCTACCATGTAAATTAATAATAGGCGAATTGTCCATCTAGGTTGGATAGGAATACTTTTAAAAGTTAGTTGCCAAGTAAAAACATCGGTGAGGAATTCTAGGAAGTAAAAAATAATCACTAATGTCATTCCCCACCAACCGACTAGGGTGATTTGTTGCCAAACTTCTTGCAGATTTGTTTGGCGCAAAATTACCCCTAGTAAAACAAAACCTAAACCCAGAAAAATAAATTTAAGATATTTCATATTAAATTATGAGTTATGAGTTATGACTGATAACTGATAACTGATAACTGATAACTGAAAAAGCTGATAACTAAAAATAATTCCAACGTTGAATAAATGGCAGCCAATGAGATTCGACTAACTCGATCGCTTTTGGTTCTGGGGGATAATTATTTTTTTTATATCCTTGCAGACTGGCGATATATTTCTCAAAGCGAGGCATAGATATTTTTAAGTCGGGAAGTTGCAGTTGATCGTAGATTTTCTCGATTTGTGCTAGGGGGTCTTTTTCTAAATCCTCAAAACGAATTTCTACAAAACTATCGGCGGGTAAATCGGCACTATCTCCCAGGAGAGAATTGAGCATTAAGGGATAACTTTTCAGAATCGCTTGCTCGATGACATCAATAGATAAATTATCGTAGGATTGCAGTGCTAGTTCCGGTAGAATGCGGGTAAAAAAGTGGCGGGTTGAGGGAAAAACTAGATAGGGATTGCGGTAGATATGAATAAATTTAGCATCGGGCCAGATAGCTCGCAATCTGGCGATGTGTGCCGTATAAACGGGGTTTTTGAGTAGTAATTGTTTGCCTTTTTGGTGGATGGAAACTTTTTTTAATAGATGAGTATGCCAACGTTGCCAATTGGCGATTTCTTTCTCGCTGCAGCCTTGAAAAAAAACCCCTCGATCGAAATGATACTGAAAACGTTGGGGAAAGTATAAACCATGGTAGTAGGAAAGGGGGATCATACTGGCCAGGGCGATCGAATCTTCTTGGGGTGAATTGGGAGTAACAGCGACGTTATCCACATGGCGATCGCTCGGTAGGGCTAATTCTAGCAGCGGTTGAAATAAGCGGACGATACCGAGGATATCCCAGGGTAATCCCACCGCTAGGGGTGAAATATAGCCAAAATGCTCCGATTGACCGAGTAAATTGTGCAGATGGGTCGTGCCGCTGCGCCAATAGCCGACAATAAAAATGGGTGCTTTTACCTGCACGCGGCGCTCATAAAACCCTGTCATTAAAATTCGTTCTAGGGTAGAAAAAGGCAGTCGCGCTAGGGTAACTGCCAGCGCCAGGGTTGCTGGGGCCAAATTGGGGCGATCGATGCCGCCATTAGTCAAAAATAAACGTAATAGGGTACTAAGATTACTACCGCAGAGGGGATGAAATAAACTGGACATATTAACTATTTTTTGGCGGTTTTTTGGCGGATAGCTTGACTGGCCAAGGTTTTGCCGAATTCCCAAGCGGCCCCTGGGAAGCGATGTGCATCAGCGACCACATCCTTAACGGCGGTGACAATCCAACGGCAATCCTCATCGGAGAGGGTGAGGGGGGGAATAAACTTGATGATATTCATGCCGTGGCCGGAAACCTGGGAGAGGATTTGATGACGGGTAAAGAGGGGAACGACGATTAACTGGGAAAATAGCCCTTTATTGGCGGTTTCTAGCATTTTCCAGGCGGCTTTTAGTGACCAACTGCTCGGCTCGGCAAATTCCAAGGCGATCATCATACCCAATCCCCGCACTTCCTGCAAACATTCGTACTGATCTACGAGGGGCTGCAGTTCTGCGATAATTTGTTGACCGATCAAAGCCGATCGCTCGACTAATTTTTCCTCCTCAATCACCTGTAAAGTGGCAATACCGGCGGCCATGGCCAGATTATTTTTACCAAAAGTGCTACCGTGAACCACAGAACGATCCATGCGATCAAATACTCGATCGAAGATCCAGCGACGACAGAGAACCGCTCCCACTGGCACAAAACCGCCCGAAAGAGCCTTGGCAACGCATAAAATGTCCGGTTCTACCCCCCAATGTTCCACTGCCCAAATTTTGCCAGTCCGGCCTAAACCGGTCTGCACTTCATCGGCTACAAAAAGAGTGCCATAACGACGACAAAGGGCAGCCGCCGCCGGGAGATAGTTCGGTTCGGGAATTCTCACCCCGTGACCTTGGATCGGTTCGGTAATAAAAGCCGCTACGTCTTGGTTAATTAGAGCTTTTTCGAGTGCGGTCAGATCGCCGAAGGGAATTTCCTTAAAATCGGCGACAAAAGGCCCAAATCCCTGGCGATAATGGGGATCGCCGGTGGCGGAAAGGGAACCCATGGTTAACCCGTGGTAGCCTCCCTGACAGTAAACAATTTGGCTGCGTCCGGTGGCGTAGCGGCTGAATTTAATGGCGGCCTCGACAGTTTCTGTGCCGGAATTAGCAAAGAAAACTCGTTCTAATCCGGGAGGTGCGATCGCTGCTAACCGTTCCGCCAGCAATCCCGCTAGGATAGAAGCATCCAATTGGACTAAATTGGGCAATGCTGCCGTCAATACTTCTTGTAAAGTTTGCACGATCTTGGGGTGATTGCGTCCGAGAGCGAAAACACCAAAACCACTCAGTAAGTCCAGATACTTTTCCCCCTGATTGTCGAATAGGTACGGACCTTCAGCTTTAACGTAGTGGCGATCGTAGCCGATCGTTTTTAGTACCCTAACCATCTGGGGATTTAGATATTGTTCGTGGAGGGCAAAGTTTTCTTCTAGTCTTTTTTCTATCAGTTCTAAAATGCTCATAAATTCCAGATTTGATTACTGAAAAACTAATTGTTAAACACCTCAAACCTGATGATGTTGATAGCGCATTATCATGATTTTTGGTTGTCTAATATTATAAATTATTTGCTATATTTTGTCAAGTATTTAAGAACTTATCTAGGATAATTAAACTAATTAGCTCTTGTTGGCTAAAGGTTAAAGCGACTTTTAGATAATTTGTTAGTCAGTTTTTATATGGTTGGCGCGCAAGCGATGCGCCCAAAATGTAATATCAGTAAACAGTGAACAGTGAACAGTAAACTGATTACTGATAACTACCTAAGCAAAATTAATTACACATTTCGATAAAGCTTTTGCCTATTGCCTCTTGCCTTTTGCCCTTCTTCACTAGGAAATTTATTTTGCACGACTACTTAACTGATTACTGATAACTATAAAAAAACCGACCAACAAGAGAGAATTCCTGTTAGTCAGTCGGTGATGATAGGCCGAATTTTACTCAGCTTTATTTCTTAGCGGGGGCAGCCTTAACGAGTTCCAATTCACGTTCAGCGAAGTTATTGGTATTCAGTCCACCGGCGCTACCGCTAAAACCGTGGTAGTTAACAGTATCAAAACGGACGATAACGGGATAGAGGATACCACTTTTATCAACACTGGCTACGGTTCCTACATCGTTGTACCAGTAAGACTCTTTCCGTTTGACTCTAACTTTGGCTCCGCGTTCGATTCCAGGCATAGGTGTTGTTTTTTTTTAGGGTTTAGTTAACAGGTTACAATCAGAGCGAGTTTGCCGAAAGGGTTTTTACTTTAAGTTTTATTGCAAATCTTGCCACTCCACTGCCACGAAATGCCCCGAACGTCCCCATAGGTCTGCCTTTGGTGCAATGTTAACGATTGTTAAGTTAAAGGGAATGGCCGTGGTCAGGTATTTTTGGGCCGACATTCCCACATCTGGCCCGATTTGAAAAGCGGTGGCAGTGGCTAAACCTAAGCCTAATAACTGAGAAATCGGACCTCTGGGTAAGAGAAGATGAGTTCCTAAGACTAAGCCAGCGGTTAAGGCTAAAGTTACCGATAAATTAGTGCCACAACGCGGATGTAGTGCCAATTGCCCCTCGCCATTTTTGAGACGATGGAGAGCCTGTTTGGCTGCAATTTGCAGTTCATTTGTATTAATCTGTCCGTAGAGATAAAAACCCCTATCGGTGGACAGTCCCCCCAGGGCCTCGTTATCTGCGGGGGAATGGTCAAAAGGCGATTGACGACGGGCAGCCATTTCGCTTAATACCCAGACGGTGGCGTGTTCCAAGGCGTGAACCTGTCGCAGGGTGAGAAATTCTTTGACACCGGGGATAAAGCCGATTTGTGCCAGTAAATCGCTGTCTTGCTGGGGCGAGGGGTTAAACCAGTCAAAAGAGGGGTTAGAAGGGCTACTAGAGGTCATAAAGTTGCGCTAGGGCGAGTTTTTTCGAGGAATATGAGGGTGCTATCGGGTTGCAAGGCGGTATCCCAGTCGGTGTCTTTAATGGGAATTGACCAGGGTGGTTTCGACAAAAAAGGGAAAATCTGACCACCGGGGAACTGCTGCTAGTTCTTGCTTTGGGTAAGAAGCGAAAGGATTTCAGTTATCTCGATTGCTAGTCTTGGTCATAAAAACTGTAGTCAATTAGCTGTCTAAATAGACGTTAATAATAGCGAGAGCCACTAAGGGAGCGGTAATTGTTCTCAAAATGCGTTTTCCCAATGATACAGGTAGAAAATTAGCGGCGATTGCTTGTTCTATTTCTGTCTCCGTCCATCCCCCTTCTGGTCCGATGGCCATGGTTATCTCGGTTGATGTTTGTAATTGAGAAAGTAGCGGGGCCACTGTTCTACGCGTAACACCAATATAACAAGTTGTCTGTGGGTTAGCTCCCCGCTTAAGGATGGCTAAAAATGGCTGTGGTTCTTCGATTATGGGAATAATCTGTCTTTCTGATTGTTCTACAGCTTCCCGGGCAATTTTTCGCCAACGGTCAATTTTTTGAGGACTAGGATTAACTAAACCGCGTTCTGTCAGCAGCGGGATAATCCGATAAACTCCTAATTCGGTGGCAGCGCGAACGATATCATCAAAGCCATTTTTGGGAATTGCTACCATTAAATTCACTTGTACTGGTAGTTCGCTAGTTTCGTTTATCGCTTCTAAAAGATGGGCAGAATTATCAATTATTTCCGCTAACCACGCTTGTCCTTGTCCATTTAGGGCAATAAAACGGTCATGGGATTTTAAACGAACAACTTTTTTAAGATAATGACTTTGTTCGGGTGTTAAGGCAATTAACCCGTTTTCTAGGGTATTAAAATCGAGAAGAAGACGATAATACAAGGCGGTTTAGTATATATTGCTATTGTGTTCAGAATCACTGTCAGCTATCTATTTTAGCTTTTATGGTGTTTTTGTATAAGGTTGAGAGTAGATTAGCTTATAGCAGTTATATTAATGGTGAAGTACGAAGTTTTCCTTTTGGGTAGTCGGTCGTCAATACCAAATTAGGTTATACTTCATATTTACGATAAAAGCTGTAAGTTACTAGGGCCTTACCTAGTCAAATCTGTTATAAAATTTCTCGTCATCAAGAGATCTCTTGGCAAATAAGCATTAAGACTTGACAATCCCCAACCCCCAGAAAATTCATGGACATAACTGCTAAAATTAAAGAAATAGCCCAAAAATATGAGATACCTCCCCAACTGCTAAAGGAAGCCATGACTTTAGAAGTAGAAAAAATTACTCTAAAAAATCGGCGGCTATCACCTAAAATTGTCGAACTTATCGAAAAATATACCGACTCCTCACAATAAATAAACTCTATGACTTTGAGACTGAAACAAATTCGCTTAACTAATTGGAAATGTTACCCTAGTCAAAATATTACTTTTAACCTGCATCCCGACAGAAATATTCATATTATCTTCGGTAATAATGGCCACGGTAAAACTTCTCTGATGACAGCGATTTTATGGTGTCTCTATGGGGTAGATATTGTATCTAAAGAGACTATGAAAACCTATTTTTATCGAGGTGAGGGGGATTCTTCATCAGCAGAAGAAAAAGAAATGCGGGTAGAATTAAATTTTACTAGAAACGAGAAAAATTACTTTATCAGTCGCACAGCGAAATTAAACGTTAATGGTAGCACTTCTTCTCTCAGCTTAGAGGAAGCATTATTTTATGAAGATGGAACCATAAGAAGTAACTCTAGGGAATATATCGAAGCATTGCTTCCTAAATCTATTCGAGATTTTTTCTGTTTTGATGGCTTAAAAATTGAACAATATACCCAGATAACTCAAACTAAAGAAGCAAAAGAAGCAATTGAAAAAGTTTTGGGTATCCCGGAATTAAGAAATCTGCGCGATGATACAGAAAAAGCCTTACAAGAATTAGAAAAACGTTTAAATAAAGCAGAGGGAACCAGTCAGGAATTTACAGATAAGCTGCAACAATTGCGAGAATTAGAAGAAGAAATTGATCTGCAACAAGGTCAGCGTAAAAATGCTAAAGATGAGGAAAAAAATGCTATAGTTATCTACCAAGTCGCTCAAGAAAAAGCTGCTCAGATTGAAAGTTTACGAGAAAAATTAGAGGAAATTAATAACTTAGATAAAAAGCGTATCGGTTTACAAACTGAGTTAAATAACCTGCAAAAGTCTATTGATTATTGGTTAAAAACAGCTTCGATACCTTTGCTGATTAACTTTGTGCAGGAAATGGCCGATGATTTGCAAGTTACTAGCTTAAAAAGCAACTATAAAACTAATTCTACAGCAATTTTTAAAGCAATACTTGACGACGAAAGCTGTCTATGTGGTCGTTGTTTAGATAAAAGTTCTCGTGATTTTATACTTCAACAAATTGCCGAACTAGAGTCCTTAGAAGTGGACAACACCACCAGAATAGAAAAAGATCAAATTAGAATTGATTTACAGGGAATTATCCGAGATAATGCCAAATTTAGCAATTATAGTCAATTGCTTTTGCAAAGAGATCTTTTAGAAGAAGAAATCGAAGAAATTAATCAAGATATGAGACAGCTAAAACAGGAAACCACGGGAATAAATCAAGACTCGGTGAGGGATATTTGGCGAAAAGTTGACGAATCGGAACAAAAAGTTAAGGAGATTGAAGAAAGGATCGAACGCTTGCAAAAGGACATTGAAATCAAAGAAAAGCAATTAGAAAATTTACGCAAAGAAGTGGAAATTTTAGCTAGTGAAAATCAAACCACATCGATGTTATCTAATCAGGTTAAAATGGCTATAGGTTTAAAAAATGCCACTAACGAATTAATCGAATGGCATATCGATAATTCTCAAAAAATGATTAATCAAGTAACCAGCGATCGCTATTTACAAGTAACCAACAAACCAGAGGAATATAAAGGAGTAGAAATCACTCCCGAATATACTTTAGGAATCCGTACCATCACGGGAAAATTATTAAATCCCGATGTCTTAAGTGCGGGAGAAAAGGAAGCTTTAGCTTTTGCTTTTATCACTGGTTTAAATCAAATAACCGATAATTGTGTTCCCCTAATTATGGATACACCTTTTGGCCATTTAGACAAAGAACATCAAAAAAATATTATTAACTCTCTCCCTAATTTAAACTCCCAAGTAATTATTTTAGCCACGGATCGCGATCTTCCCGATCCACTTTTAAATCTGCTGCTCCCCTATACTACTGATATGTTCAAAATACACCGTTTGGCTGCCGATGAAGATGCTTCCGTGATTGAAGTGATGGAGAATTACTAATGCAGAGAATCGATCCCAGTTTGAAGATTTATGCCTCGGAAACTTCCAGAAATTATCTACAGGTACTAAAAGATAATAAAACCTTTGAGCGCATGGTAGATGCTTATTTATTCGCCGCTGCTTTTGCCATTAAACAAGACTTAAGTATCTACGGAACCACTTTGAGTAATCGACAAGATTTAATTAATATTAGCCAAATCGAGCCAGAAGTTATTTTAGCTTTAACCGCAGGAATTTATATTATCTGTAAAAAGAATTCCTATCCTCAACCTAGCGATGGCAAAGAAGTTTTAGATAAGATCTGTCAATACGCAGAAGTGGGATTAAGGGAATTAAAAGAACGCTGGCAAGGCAAAGTCAGCAATCAAATCCAAGCTGACATTGAGAGAATTATCAATAATCTCTAAAATTCTCCCTATCTAACTATCTTTTTTAGGGATAACGACAAATTAGATTCTTTCCACACTGCCAAAAAAGACGGGTTCCACGCGAATAGCAACGATACTAGCTGGACGTAAAACCATATATTCCCCTTGAATATTTCTGATCGGAACATTGATAAAATCCCTGGAATCGGCTTTCGGAACTAATTCGTTACTGTACCACTTTTGAAATTCTTGGATAGTCAAAAAACGTACCTCCTCGCGATGTCCACTGCTCAAGAACAAATGTACAGCGTACTCGTCAGCTTTTCTACTCATTTTTTTAACTAATCAGATTGAATTTTTGTAATAAAGTTGCCATTAAAGGCGGAAAAGTGAGACGCAATTCGCTCAGATCCGAGAAAATTAATTTTTGGTAGCTTGGCAGGTCAAAAGCTAGTTTACCCTTTAATTCCGCCCGATTTTGATAGGTTAGCAGAATTTGTCCGCCCTGTTTACAAGCGATCGCATAACCTAATTCTACACCCACTAGGGGACTGGGCAGTAATTCCGTTTCCTTTTGGCTAATCGCCGTAGCATCGGCAATAAATAATAAACTTTTGCGAATTTTGCGTAATTGACTATCACTCAACCGGGTGACATTGCCCTCAGTTCGAGGCGTTTCTTCCATAGTTAAGGGCAAACGGGAGCGTTTATTGAGATTTTCGACGGTTTCGGTCAAAACTGTTTTTAAAGCGGTGCTAGAGTCCTTAAATTGGCTTTGGGAGCTAAAATAAATGATGGGATCCAGCCAAGTGCTGAGGTCCTGTTTAGTAAAGTAAATTTCTTGGGAAATCAGGTCAATATTCGAGATGACGTAACCGCCACTACCTTCGAGGTAAAATTCCACCCTTTCCCCTTCTAAATAGCATTGGAACCAGACAGAACCCTGTATTGTCAGACTATCATCGAGAAAATCGGCTCTTAAACCCGATTTTAAGAGACTATTGCGACTTAAGCGCAAGTCGTGGGGACGTTTGACAACCTCACGGATAGGTTCGTATTTGTCCAGATACCAAGCTTTCAGAGCGATGATGGCCATAGGTGTGGCGATTAAAGACACTCTCCCATTTTAGCAGTAAGCACCGATATCCTCTCCACATTCATCGGCCAGGTAAGAAAGAGCGCGAAATCTTAACATCATCAGGTTTTCGTAGAGGGGATTTAGCTTGCAAAGGGGGGGAATCTCTAGAATTGTCCAGCTAAATAGGTTAATTTTCCGCGCAAAGGGACATTGAGCCGGAATTAGACGACAAATCCTGTGAGCTAGTTCAGGTGTATTGATTTCTAGGCGATCAATTCGTTGCCGCAGGGGTTGCCATAAATCCCATTTTGGTTGCGGTGACGGATTTTTCCGATTGCCTTTCGACCAAGGGGCGATCCAATTAGAGACAATTATTTTATTTGTGGTATAATCTGATACATCAGCATCGGCCATAGCTTTATCTTCAATTGATTGACTCATAAGGTTCTATCTGAGATTACGACAGGGCAAATGCTCTTTCCCGAAAATCCTCTAGGACGTTCGGACATTTGACCGCTTTAACGATAACATCTCTGGGATAAAATTACTCGTTAAGACTACACAGGAACGCTGGGGCTGCGGAGAGGAAATCTGAACTTTTGTACTAATTCCCGATCTCCGAGTTATCACCTGAAAGCTAATAGGCAACAGACGACAATAAGATAACGTCATGAGTCAGTTTAACTAGATTAATCTCCAAGCTTCCCCCAAAGATATTGGCTCTGATTAGAGCTATTTCTAGGTTAGCAAAAAGTCAGGTTTTTTCACGTCAGCATAGTACACTTTTTCTGGGTATAAAATAGCACCCAGTTTTGTCAAAGATACGCAATGCAAGGGGTGGGGTGTGGGAATTATGAATTATCAACTATGAATTATGAATTGGGTAGTTGGCTCTCTTAGGTTTGGTGGGCAAAATGTATTCTAAGATACAGTCCTGCTGGCGAGCGAGTGGAAGGAACCACAAAGACACAAAGGACACAAAGATTGATCGATCATATAGTAAGTTAAACTTATCACACAGAACCTAGAAGAGCCAGGAGTTTTTTGCTGTGAACTGATAACTGATAACTGATAACTGATAACTGATAACTGATAACTGATTTACATTCTTTCCAAAACGGGAATTCCCAGGAGAGATAAGCCTAATTTTAGGGTTCTTGCCGTTAAATCACACAAAACTAAACGAGAGGTTTTAATCGGTTCTGCTGCTTTCAGAACGGGACAATTTTCGTAGAAACGATTATACTTTTTACTGAGTTCATAAAGATAATCACATAAACGATTGGGTAATAAATCCTCTTCCACTGCACTAATTACTTCCGGCAGTTGCAGTAATTGTTTAGCCAGAATTAATTCGCTTTCATCCTTGAGAATTAGCGGTGAATTGGCACTTAAATCCTGAAAATTAATACCACCTTCGCGACTGATACTCTGGACCCTAGCGTAAGCGTACAGCATATAGGGGGCGGTGTTGCCTTGCAGATTGAGCATTTTGTCGTAACTAAAAACGTAGTTACTATTGCGATTTTGGCTGAGATCGGCGTATTTAATGGCACTTAATCCGACGGTTTCGGCAGTCTTAGCGATAAAATCGCCAGTTTCTTCTCTTTCCTCGCTTGCCAGTCTTTTTTCTAAGTCAGCTAGGGAATAGGAGATCGCTTGATCAAGTAATTCTTGTAATTTTACCGTCTCCCCGGAACGAGTTTTTAATTTTTTACCATCTTCCCCTAAAACTAATCCAAAAGCGACGTGAACCACTGCCACATTATCGGGTAAAAATCCCGCTTTTTTAGCCACCTGAAATACTTGGGCAAAATGGTTAGCTTGTCCAGCATCAGTAACATAAATTATTCTTTCGGCCTTATCTTCACGCACTCGATAACAAATTGCCGCTAAATCGGTGGTAGCGTAATTATAACCGCCGTCGGATTTCTTGACAATTAGGGGCAAAGGCTCCCCCTCTTTGTTGGTAAAACCATCGAGAAAGACGCATAAAGCGCCGTTGTCTTCTGTTAGCAATCCCTGTTGATCTAATTCTCTGATTACTGTCTCAAGGTAGGGATTATAAAAAGATTCCCCCCTTTCCGTCAGTTTTATATCGAGAATATCATAGATTTTCTGAAATTCCCGTCGTGATTGTTGACAAAGTAACTGCCATGCTTGACGACTTTGAGGATCACCCGACTGTAATTTTACTACAGCTTGGCGGGCAGTTTCTTTAAAGTTTTCGTCTTCATCAAAACGAATTTTAGCCTTTTTATAAAAGCTAACTAAATCCCCTAAATCAAGGGCATCTGCTTGGGTTAAAGCGCTAGGATAAACTTCTTGTAGATAGGTGATTAACATCCCGAATTGAGTACCCCAATCCCCGACGTGATTAAGACGAATTACTTGATGATGACGAAATTCCAAAATCCGAGCAATACAATCACCAATTATAGTCGATCGCAAGTGACCGACGTGCATTTCTTTAGCAATATTGGGACTGGAAAAATCGACAATAATTTTTTGACTGGGGTTAGCAGTGGCAACTCCTAAACGGTTGTCAGTAATTAGGTCTTTTAATTGGGTTTCTAGATAACTGGGTTTAAGGGTAAGATTGATAAAACCAGGTCCAGCAATTTCGGGGGTTTGACAGAGATCATCTATCTCTAGATTTTTTAGTAAAGTTGCCGCCACTTCCCGCGGTTTTTGTTTTAATTCTTTGGCTAAAGAGAGGGAAATATTACATTGATAATCGCCAAAACGGGGGTTACTAGCGGCGACAATTAGAGGATCGGTAGCGGCAAAGTTTTCCCCAAAGGATTTAACTAGGGATTGGGAAAAACGCTCTTTTATTTGTTGGATAATGGCAGTCATAGAGAGAATTTAGCAATGAATGTTAGAAGTCTATGGGGAATTAGGAAATTTATCTTGCTCTCATCTTGAATAGAATTGAGCCGGACGGGGTATTATGTCCATTTTCTTGGTACATTATAAGCATCAAATTTAGTATCTTTACTAATTAGAATTAGCGATCTGTTTAGAGACTGAGCAATTAGCATTCTATCAAATGGATCACGGTGATACAAGGGTAAAGTACAAATTTTTAGAGTATCAGAAAATGATATAGACAGTAAGGTTATATCTGATGCTTCTAGTTTAGTTTCAATGGTTTCATAACTTTTTTGTAGGGCTAACTTACCTAAATTTAACTTAATCGCGATTTCCCAGAGACTAACAATACTGACATAAACTTCAGGAGCAAAATCAATTTCCTCCCGAAGATTATTAGGTAAGTTAGGATCGTTTTCAGTTAACCAGATGAAAGTATGGGTGTCCAGAAGAAAAGATGTCATCACATATATTCCTGAAAATCTTCCAAAGACTCATCAAAATCATCGGACAAAGGTAAGGTAAATGTACCTTGTAAAATTCCTGAACGACGTTTTCTAAGAGAAGGTTTCTCTATAATAACATCTGATTGATAATTGGCCATCAAATATTCAGCATAGTGAAGCAGCTCTATTTTTAAGAACTCTGGCATTGTTTCGACAGTTTCTAAGATTTTTGTGTCTATATTCATAAGTTCTGGATACTTAATCTCAGCAAATTTTTACTAATTACTTATTCCTTAACCAATAAAACCACGGCATAAACTGCGATACCTTCTTCTCGTCCCACTGGTCCCAATTGTTCGTTAGTAGTGGCTTTAATTCCCACCTGGTCCGGATTAATCTTGAGAGTTGCTGCTAATTTGGCTCGCATCGCAATAAGGTGAGGTTTCATTTTCGGTTTTTCGGCAACAATTACCGAATCAATATTATTAATCTGCCAACCTTTATCGATAATTAATTGATTAACTTGTTCTAATAATTTTAAACTATTCGCCCCTTGCCATTGTGGGTCTGTGGGGGGAAAATAATGACCGATATCGCCTAAACTAAGCGCACCCAGCATGGCATCCATAATAGCATGGGTTAAGACATCGGCATCACTGTGACCCAATAAACCGACAGTATGGGCAATTTCTACTCCTCCTAAAATTAAAGGTCTTCCTGTTACCAATCGGTGGATATCGTAGCCGTTACCAATACGAATATTCATAGAGCAGTCCTCATTGTCGGTGTTTCTGCAAATGTGAGATGCACCCAAATTGCGGTAGAATTTTCTTGGGGATAATCTCCTAAATTCTGACTATCCACTGCCGATTGCCGCAAAGGATAGCCATTTATTCTATCAGAATGAGAAGATATTAAATATGATAACACTTGTGACTATATTTTTCACTGCCTTGCTGGCAGTTACGGATTTTACTTACCAAGTTTTGATTCATTTTCCCATACAAATCCTCAATTCTTTGGGGTCGTTGCTGTCCTATGGAGTAATCGGACTGATAATTTTAGTCCTAGTGTGGATTGTAGGTGACTGATTTCTCGGTAGAAAAAAATGAGAGAATCAGCCTTAGCCAATTCTCCCCAATTTAAACCAACCTTTAATTTTTACTGTTCACTCACTAGCCACTGCTTGGGGTTGTCCTTGCGGTTGGAATTGGAACAGGGAATAAACCACGTTACGACGGATATCAATCATCATTTCTAAAAACATCTCGTAGCCTTCCTGTTTATACTCAATTAGGGGGTCTTTTTGACCGTAACCGCGTAAACCAATCGACTCGCGTAAAGCTTCCATAGCTTGCAGGTGTTCGCGCCATAACATATCGATTTGTTGCAGGATAAAATAACGTTCGGCATCGCGCATGAAACCGGCGCGAATATTATCCACTTGACGTTCTTTAATTTCGTAGGCTTTGCGAACTTCTTCGTGTAGGAACATCTTGATATCATTAACACTCATCTCCTCGATATCTTTAGCGGTAATATCTGCCAACAGATAGACAAATTCCTGAGATTTACTAATCAGTTTTTCTAAATCCCATTCTTCTGCCGGCAGTTCGGGATTAATATAAGCCATGACGATTTCATCCATGGTTTTTTCGGCGTATTGCAGCACCTGTTCTTTTAGGTCCATCCCCTCCAAAACCCGACGACGTTCGGCATAAATAGCGCGCCGTTGATTATTCATCACCTCGTCGTATTCAAACACCTGTTTCCGGGCATCATAATAGAAGGTTTCCACTTTTCTTTGCGCTCCTTCCAGGGAACGAGTTAACATTCCCGACTCAATGGGCATATCTTCTTCCACCCGGAAGGCATCCATTAAACCAGCCACGCGGTCGCCCCCAAAAATCCGCAATAAATTGTCTTCTAGACTTAAAAAGAAGCGTGTAGAACCGGGGTCGCCCTGTCTGCCCGCCCGGCCTCGCAATTGGTTGTCAATACGGCGGGATTCGTGGCGTTCCGTCCCGATAACGTGCAGTCCGCCCCTTTCTACTACTTCATCGTGTTCTTTGCCTGTGTAATCTTCATAACTTTTGCGAATTAATTTATAGACTTCGCGTAACTTTTGAATAACCGGGTCATCCGTGGGAGCTTTTTCGGCTGCGATAGCGATTTTTTCTTCTGCTTCTAATTCGAGTAAACTTTGAGTTCCGTGGGTATCAACGGCAAATTTAACCGCTTCTTTCAGGGCATTTTCTACCTCTTTCGGTAACTCGGTGGGAAAAATTTCTGCTGAGGCACGCCAGTTTTTTTTCTTCTTACCCGGGGCGAATCCTTGGGGGCGATTGCGTTCTCCTAAACTGGGTAAACTAAAGGCCAAATTGTCATCCTCGGGCATAACTAATTTCGGCATTAAATACTCGCGAATTTTCAATCGGGCCATATAGTCGGAGTTACCACCGAGGATGATATCGGTTCCCCGTCCCGCCATGTTCGTGGCAATGGTTACGGCCCCGGCCCGGCCTGCTTGGGCGACGATTTCCGATTCCCTTTCCACGTTTTCCGGACGAGCATTAAGTAAGTTATGGGGAATCTTTCTTCCCTGTAATAACAGCGAAAGCACTTCCGATTTTTCCACACTGGTGGTACCGACTAAAACCGGGCGACCCTGTTCGTGCATTTGTTGACATTCTTCGGCGACGGCGTTCCATTTTGCCTGTTCATTTTTATAGACCACATCGGCTAAATCTTGCCGACGAGAAACGCGGTTAGTGGGAACAATTGTTACTTGCAGGTTATAGACTTTTTCTAGTTCCGTTTCTTCGGTTTTAGCCGTCCCAGTCATGCCGGATAATTTCGGATAGAGTAGGAAAAAGTTTTGATAGGTAATCGTGGCTAAGGTTTGGGTTTCCTGTTGAATTTCTACCCCTTCCTTAGCCTCCACTGCCTGATGTAAACCATCGCCCCAACGTCGCCCCGGTAATACCCGTCCCGTGAACTCATCAACGATAACAATTTCACCACTGCGAACGATATAGTTAACGTCTTTTTTCTGGAGTTCTTTGGCACGAATAGCGTTAGAAATATAGTGCGCCCAGGGATTTTCTTGGTCGTATAAATCGGTAACTCCCAATAGTTCTTCCGCTCTTTTAAAGCCTTCATCGGTCATTAAAACGTTACGGTCTTTTTCGTTAACTTCGTAGTCTCCCGGTCCGTCTTCTACTTTTTGGCGCACTAATTGCTTGGCGATTTCGGCGGCGAGAATATATTTTTCTGTGGGCCGATCGATCGGTCCTGATATAATTAATGGAGTTCTGGCCTCATCGATAAGAATGGAGTCCACTTCGTCGATAACGCAGTAGTTAAAGGGTCTTTGGACAACTTCCCCCATCACTGTAGCCATGTTATCGCGCAGATAATCGAAGCCGAGTTCGCTGTTAGTGGTGTAGGTGATGTCACAGGCATAATTTTTCTTTCTTTCTTCTGGACTCATGCCGGCTTGAATTAGTCCCACACTTAACCCTAAAAAGCGGTGTACCTGCCCCATCCATTCCGCGTCACGACGGGCGAGATAATCGTTGACGGTGACGACGTGAACCCCTTTTCCGGTCAATCCATTCAAATAAGCGGGGAGTGTGGCAACTAGGGTTTTTCCTTCCCCGGTTTTCATCTCGGCGATTTGTCCTTTGTGGAGTACCATTCCCCCCAATAACTGCACGTCAAAGTGACGCATCCCTAAGACTCGGATTCCCGCTTCCCGGACAATGGCGAAAGCTTCGGGGAGGATTTCCTCGAGAATCTCCTCTCTTTCGTCATAATTTCTCGCTTTGTCTAATCTTTCCTTAAATTCGCTGGTTTTGCCCCTTAATTCCTCATCGGATAGGTTTTTAATGTCTTCTTCCAGCAGGTTGATTTCGGTGACGAGGGGCTGAAATTTTTTAATTTTGCGGGCGTTGGGATCTCCGAGTAGGGCTTTTAACATAGCAGTTTTTATTCTCTCGCTTCGATTAGCTCTTGGTCTGTGGTGTTAACAATTGTATCACTCTCGTTGGGAGTAGAGAGTCATTTATCCCTGAAAAGGGACTCTTGCCAGTGGGCAAAAATTAAGTTAGAGATGGTATCTTAGAGATAAGAATATACTGATCTACTTTGATTCCCTAAAACCTTAAAAAACTTAGTATTGCCGACAAAGGAGGGTGAAACCATGACAGAAAGCCTTACCATGGCAGCCCTCTACGGGAAACTCTCAAAAATCGGACTTAAAAAAAATTATGTCCGAGAAAATGGCTTGCCCAGTTGGTGGGATGATGAACTCAATGATAAACCCGTTGCGGTCCTAGAAGGGGCAGGTTATATCGCCAAAAACCTCAATCTTGACCTCTCATCCTTATTAACCCCTCAAGAAAAGGTCAAATTTAATCGACCTCCTCATACTAAATTTAAACAGCACAATAGCCAGAATAACCAACATCCCCATCTAGCACAAGCTTTAGCAAGTCGTTTTGCTGAGTTAATTTCCTTGGGGGTTGAAGTTAATTATACCCCTTTATCTAAGGATGCTAAAACCATCAGAGAAGACATCTTAAGTCACTGGCCAAAGGTTGACTTGACCTCTCTTTTAGACTATTGTTGGTCTCAGGGAATAGCGGTAGGATACTTTGATCATTTTCCTAACAAAACTAAGAAATTTGCTGGATTAATTCAATGGTATTCCACTTGTCCTGTAATTATTCTTAGTTCAAAATATCAACAGTCGGCAAGACTCGCTTTTGACTTAGCGCACGAATTAGGACATTTAGCATTAGCACATCTAAAAGATGGGGTATTAGTTGATGAAGAGATTAAATTTGATAATGATAGCGAAGAAAAAGAAGCTAATCAATTTGCCACTGAATTACTCCTAGGTGATTGTGATAACTGCCTTGGGGATAGGAAATTCCCAAATACTGAAAAATTCAGTAAATATGTTCAAGAACATTTTATCTCTCATCATCCGGATATTGACATAGGTGCAATTATTCTGAACTATGGATGGCATAACAGGCGCTACTTTGCTTTAGCCATGGCTACTTTAAAATTATTAGAACCCAACCCAAATGGCAATAAGATTATTAATGAATATTTGGCTAATAAGTTAGACTGGGATAAATTTGATGACGAAACCTACGAGTATCTAGAAAAGGTGTTAGGAGTTTAACCTTGATAGGTTCTGTTTATTGTTTGGATAATGACATTATCCTAAAATTGTCCACCTATGGCTTATTTGAGAAAACCCTCAATACCTTTGGAGTTGAAATTAATCAAGTTAAAATTCTTCAGACATTTCAATATAAATTTAAAAGGGAACCGCAACAAAAAAGGAAGAGAAACCCTGTTAAATATAACCTAGAAGACGCTTTATTTGTGGTTGAAACCTGCGATAAAATATCAATCTAGGGTTTGCGGCAAAAAGTACGGGCGAAGCATTCGGATAGAAAATCTCCGGTTTCACCGATAGGTTATTGCCCGAATGCTTCGCCCCTACAGGACGCGGGCCGATGAAAACCCAAGGTTTTGAAGCACGATTCTCTCAAAATCTTGCACCTGTACTGATTATTTATTCTCCCTTTTACCTGTCCTGATATGTAGCCTATAGTCAACGGATTTAGTATTAATCTTCTCTCACTGGTGGCTTAACTAAAGGGGAAACCACCATATTTATTGATAATTATATCTATAGTTTCCATAATTGCGATCGATTCGCCCAAAATGGAGATAATTTGTTGATAATGTTCTAGGTCATCGTAGCTAAGGTGGCGACCTTTGCGGTCTTTTAGCCACTTCTGACACACTTGATAACCGCCGATATAAAAGTTCCAAATTTGGAGCGGAATCCCCGCAAAATACTGGTCAGAATTAATCGAAATTTGTTGTTTATTTTCGTCATATTTCACCTGTTCGACTAGATTAGAACCCGCCACGGGATAGCTACTAATTTCTTTTCCCGTTGCTTTCATCAGGTGTAACTGCACTAATCTGTCACCTTTTTTGACTAATTCCCAGAATAATTCTTTATTACTGGTGAGAGGAACGCGAGGAAAGTCTATTTTTAAAAATTCGGCGTAACGTTGGCGATATTGGGGAGAGTGAAAGACAGCATAGATATAGTTAAAAATGTCTTCTGGTCCAAAGGTTTTCTTTTTGTCTCCTTTGCCATCACTGATAAATTCTAATTCAAGTTTTGCCGAAAGTTTGTTAATAAATTCAGGCGCTAGATTGGGACGGCGACCATTTGGCGAGTTGGTTGCTTCTGTGTCAAATAGGGTTGGGGTATTGGTTGGGTAAAGATAAAGGGGGAAAACATTAGATCCATCTTTTATTTCTACAAAGACAGCAGGAGTCGGAGTGTCAGACACTATAGAATGATTCCAAAAATCTAGCCTAGTTTGTCTAACTGTATTTATACATAAATTTTCTTTTCCCAAGACATGGTCAATTAACTCCCGTCTTGGATAGTCCATTGCTACTGTACTAAAATAGCAACAACGCCAATCAAAAGGACGATATAGACAAGTAGTTATTTTATTTTGCCACTGGTCATCTAAACGAATTGCTTGACGAACTCTATTGAATTTCCAATCTCGGTTATCTTTAATATCATACTTAGTAGTATAATCTTCGTTAGAAAGATTATTTTCTCTTAGTTCTTGAAATCTTTTAGTTATCTTATCTTTGTCAAAATCTATAGCAAAATTATCTCGGTGAGTCTGAAATCCTAAGACATTCACTGGCATAATTTCAGTAATTTTCCAAAATTGATCGTATTCTGACCGCAGATTAATATTCTGAGGTTTAAATAGATAAAAAGGAGAATCAGGTTGTAATTCCTGCCAAGAAGTAGAATAAAGATCATTTTCCTCTAACCAATGATACTTACCACCGACAATAACTTGATTCTCAATCATCTCTCTTTTGCCCCATAAATCAGCATGATAAACTTTAGCTAAATTTGAAGAACCATTGTGATATTTAATAAAAATACCAATAGCTACACCTTGCTGAATATCAAACACATTTTGATCCGGTGAACCGTCGGGACAAACTTCTTTTTTCTTACTATTGCCGTGTAAATCGAGAATATAAATATCATCAAAAGTTTTTAATAAACTTTGACGCATTCCCCGAAAAGTTGGGTTATCCAGATAACCATGATTAGTAACAAAAGCTAAAATTCCGTAACCAGTTTTCTCGATGCGCCATTGACTAAAGCGAATAAATTTGACATAATCATCATTTAACCATTTGGGATTTTTTTCGCCTAAAGGTTGCTCATCTACTTCAAAATAACTAGCAGTTTTTTCTCCAGAAATAATATCTTTTCCCTTCAATAATTCCTTAATCCATTCTCCTGTATTTACGGAATGTCCAGAGTAGGGAGGATTACCAATAATCACCATAACAGGATGTTCTTGCTTAACACCTTGCGCTGACTCTGCTTCATCGCGAATGCGATTTAAAAACCCATCAGCAGGGGGAATTTGAAAAGCTTCCTGTAGGGTGTTAGTGAGATAGATTCCTAAGCGTTCATCGGCACTAAAATCATAGCCTAATTCCTGAAGTTGTAACCCTAATTTCATGTGTGCCACGGTGTAGGGAGCCATCAGTAATTCAAACCCAAAGAGACGGGGTAATAAATGTTTACTGACATAACTAGACCACATCCCTTTCTGTTGACGAAAACTATCATAGATATGGTCGATAACAGAGTGTAAAAAAGTGCCTGTTCCCACAGCAGGATCGAGAATTAAAACTTGGTGAACTTCCTGAGTTTCTTGGCTATCATTAGGATTCTTAATCGTAATTTTTTTGGCATCGGCCAAACCTTTAGGAATCTGAAACTTATTTTTTAGAATATAGTCCACACTGCGAACCATGTAAGAAACCACGGGTTCAGGGGTATAATAAACCCCCCTAGACTCACGCATTTTACTATCGTATTCGGCTAAAAAAGTCTCATAAAAGTGAACCACAGGATCCTGCTTGCGCGTGCGTTTTCCAAAGCTGCTAAGAATACCATCCATGTCCGTTTGTTGTAAAATAGTGGCTAGAGTATCCACGGCCCAAGTAATCCGCTCATCTAATTCTGTACCAGCAATTTGATGAAAAATTCCCCGCAAAAAAGGGTTAGTTTTTGGGAGGCGAAATGCTGCCGTTTCCCTGGAAAAAGAACTTATTTGATCCGTATTACAGCGTGCTGCGAATAAACCATAACAAATTGTTTGTGCATACATATCCGCGAACTGCGCTTCATTGAGATCACTAATTAAAACTCGTTGAAAAGATTGCAATTGTTGCCGCAACATTCCCCCGCAATCTTGATCTTTTAAAGCTTGACCGATTGCATCTCGAATTAACTGCGCTAAAGCGGCCATTTTTTTGGCTAATTCTCGCGGTGTTGTGATCTGAATAACTTTTGAGAGGAAAAACTGACAGAACAATTGTTCTACTTGTAAAATCCCCTGGGAATCAGGTTTAATTTGCTTTTTTTGATTAAGACTTGCCACGGCAGCTGATAGACGCAATTCTCCCGATACATACCAACGAAATTCTAAATGATCGGTGATAATTAAATTACCTAAAGCCTGTAAATAACGTTTTATTTGGGGAGTATTTTCAACCTTTTTGAGAGAAGTTCCGATATCTTTTGCTTCCAGATGGCCAATTTCTACCATACCCTGATTAATCACAAAATCTGGAGCGCCACAAGCAATCCTTTTTGGCTCATTGAGAGCTTGTAGGTTATTATTTAGGGATTCAATTAATTTTTTTAAAGCAGGACGATAACTGTGTTCTGTGGCGTTACCCTGTTGATAAATGCCTGTGATTTCCTCTAGATATTTTGGCAGTGAATTACTCATTATCGTTGCGACATACAAACGTTCTTCTATAGATAAAATATAACCTCATTTAGCCCCCAATGTCCACTGAGATGCCCTCATCCTACTTTATCCCTATCCTCAAGGATACCAAAATTAGCTAAAATGAAATGATAGGCGATAATCTCATCTCAACAACTTCACCAAAATATTAACGATGGTCAAAGCATCATCTCCCTTATCTCTAGAGCATCTCTATCATGTTCCCACCTACACTATAGCCGATACTGCGCGCTATCTCCATATTCCTTTGCCCACTCTGAGAACGTGGGTACGAGGACGCACCTACCCCACTAAAAAAGGACAAAAAGAGTTTTTACCCCTCATTCAACGACCTAATCCGAATATTCCGCAACTTTCCTTTACTAACTTAGTGGAAGCGCACGTTTTAAGAGTTATTCGCAAAGTTCATAACATCCCTCTCGATAAAGTTAGACTGGCCCTAGACTATATTAGTGAAGAATTTAACACCGATCATCCTCTGGTTCAAAAACAATTTAGTACCGATGGAATTGACCTTTTTATTGAACAATTTGAACATTTAATTAATGCCTCCCGTTCGGGACAATTGACGATGAAACAATTCTTAAATAATCTCTTAACTCGTATTGAATGGGATGAACAAGATATCGCCACACGGCTTTTTCCCACTATCGACATAAATGGGGAAGACTTCAGCAATAAAGTCCTAAAGATAGACCCTAATATTTCCTTCGGAAACCCCGTGATCACAGGAACAGGAATTCCCACTAAAGTTGTCACAGAACTTTATGATGCGGGGGACTCTATAGAAGATATTGCCAATGATTATAATTGTCAACCTTGGCAAATTGAAAAAGCGATTTTATTCGAGTGCAATTGGCAAGCGGCATGACCTATCAATACACCTATTTTATCGACCGCGCTTTAGGAAAATCTATCGGTGAAGCTTTGCAAGAAATAGGGGTTAAAATTGAATTTCATCATGCCCATTTTGCCCCAGATGCACCGGATAGGTCGGGCTACCTATTGTTAGTCAAAGAGGATGGATAGTATTAACTAAAGATGTAAACATTGGTAGAAATATTTTAGAAGTTCAACAGATAGCCCGTTATCAGGCTCAAGTATTTGTTCTAGTTTCTGGCAACTTACCTCGTCAAACCATGATTAATATTTTTGTCGAAACAATCGATAAAATCGAAAAAATAGTTCAAGGTAATCAAGCCCCTTTTATCGCCAAAATATACCAAGATTTTCAAGTAAAATTGTGGAAAAATAAAAATGAATTAACTAGAATAATAGAAACTATGTAAAACTTATTAAAATATTTTTTATTCAGTAAAAAATTACAGCTAAATTTGTTGACAATATTCTCACCATTACCTTTGATGCAATTGTCGAAATTGTCTGAGCAGTGAACCGGTTTAATCAACTTCTTAATCCCCCCACTTGCTGTTAAATTTATCTCCTTTCACTTCACCCAGGGGAAGGGGGGGACTTCTGGCGAGATTTGAGTTAAACTAGAAAGGTTGACTATTGACAAACATCGATCGCACAGGAGTAAATTATGTCTAGAGTCTGTACTATGACGGGGAAAAAGGCCAATAACGCCTATGCGGTGTCCCACTCCCACCGTCGCACCAAAAAATTACAAGAAGCTAACCTACAATGGAAAAGAGTCTGGTGGTCGGAAGGCAACCGTTGGGTAAAACTACGCATCTCCACCAAAGCTATCAAAACCATTGAAAAGAAAGGATTAGCCGTCTTCGCTAGAGAAGTAGGCTTAAACTTGAATTTGTACTAAGCGAGTAGTTCGGAAGTGGAAACGAATCGGCTGTATGGTTGACTCCTCTGCTTTTGATTATTAAGTATTGCAACAGGGCGTGATGTGGGGTGAAAACTACCTTTAAGATTAAAAACTTAAAACGACCTGTTCAGGAGAATTTCAATGTACTCAACCCTATTAATGGCCGCCACCGCCGTGCAAGGTTCCAGCGAATGGAGTCCCAAAGTGGCGATTGTCATGATTATCTGCAATATTCTCGCTATTGCTTTCGGTAAAGCGACTATTAAACAACAAAATGTCGGTCCTGCTTTACCTTCCCCCGCTTTATTCGGTGGTATGGGATTAGGCGCTTTACTGGGTACTACCAGTTTTGGTCATGTCCTCGGCGCCGGTGTCATCCTCGGTCTCTCCCGTCTGGGGGTTATCTAAATATTTTTTGATTTTCTCAATCGGTGGCCAAAAGTCACCGATTTCTTTTGTTAAAAATTCTGGACTATATAAGTAGGTAGGTGTTAAAAATTATCAGATGCCCCCCTTATTAAGGGGGGATTAAGGGGGGACTAAGGGGGGATCGGCACCCCCCTTATCAAGGGGGGCAGGGGGGATCAGAGGCAAAATCGGCTCTCCTAGGTTTGGTGGGTAAAATGTATTCTAGGATACATTTCTCCTAGCGAGGGGGTGGAACGAACCACAAAGACACAAAGGACACAAAGATCGATCGATCCTATGTAAGTTAAACTGATCACACAGAACCTAGAAGAGCCCAAAATCTATCTTCTATTTAATTAGAACCACTTACTTATAATAAATATGACCTTACCTCAAAAAAACTCTTTTTGGTACGATGAGCGATTTCAGAAGATTTTTCTACAGGTAATTATCCTGCTAATTGTCTGCCTAATTTTCTGGTTTTTTGGTCGCAATTTAGTGATTAATTTCCAACGCTTACGCTTAAGTTTTGGCTTTGGCTTTCTCTTTGATACTGACCGACCAGCCTCTTTTGCTATTGGTGACTCTCCTATTGCCTACAGTCCCACCGATACCTATTTTCGCGCTCTTTTGGTGGGATTAGTTAATTCCCTCCGCATTATGATTACTGGCATATTTTTGGCGATTAGTCTGGGAATAGTCATCGGGTTAGGTCGCTTGTCGGATAATTGGTTAATTCGTCAGTTGGCAACAATTTATGTGGAAACTATTCGCAATACTCCCCTATTATTACAATTATTTTTCTGGTATTTTGCTGTATTTTTGAAACTGCCGAAAATTGAGGAATCTTTAGAGTTTTTTGGCAGGGTATTTTTAAATAACTCAGGAGTCTATTTACCTTTTCCCGCTAATAGTTTCAGGACATGGTTAGCCTTAGCTATCATTATTTTAGGAATAATTATTTCATTATTTTTATCCCTAAAAAATAAACTTAGTTTATGCCTAACTAGCCTACTAATCCTAGTTATAATTCCTCTAATCTGGGGTTTAGAATGGCAAAATCCCCAAGTTAATCCTCTTAATCAAAATATTGACTTCGGTTTACATCTTTCTTCCGAGTTTGCTACTCTCCTAATCGGTTTAACTGTTTATACAGCTGCCTTTATTGCGGAAACGGTACGGGGAGGGATTCAATCGGTTAATCGGGGACAATGGGAAGCAGCTAAAGCCTTGGGATTAAAACCTTTATTAGTAATGAGATTAGTGATTTTTCCCCAAGCTTTGCCGGTGATTATTCCTCCTTTAACTAATGAATGTTTAAATCTGGTTAAAAACTCTAGTTTAGCGATCGCTATCGGTTATAATGATATTTATGCTATCTCTAGTACCATCGCTAATCAGACAGGAAAAGCTGTAGAGATGTTAATAGTAGTTATGGCCACCTATTTATTCTTTAATCTGGTGATTTCCTTGACTATGAATCAATTAAACAAACGGGTAAAAATTCAAGAAAGGTAGCCTAATGCACCAGAATTTAGCGATAAATTAATTAATGAGCATTAGCAGAATATAAAGCGGTGATAATTGCTGTCACCGCAGGACTAAGACTAGATAAAACCACCACAGAAGCGGTGGCAATGATGATAGTAGTAGCCATTCTCACCATACCATCTGTACCTTTTTGATAGGCATCAAATTTATATTCTAAGCGGTCAACTTTTTGACCAAGTTCTTCTCGCAATTGAATCAACGCTTCTCTGATGTCATCATTACTGGGATTTTCGGGAATTTGCATGACCTTGATTAGCAATCAACTAACAACCGCATACATTATAGCAGTTCTTAGCCATAAATTACAATTTTTTATCAGGAGGAGGAGTCAATCGCCAGCGCACTAAAAAACTATCAATACTTTCTAAACATTCCAAGTCATCTTTAGGTAAATAAGAATCTTTTAACAAGAAAGAAAAAGCCTGGCGAAACTCTTGCCTATCAGCTTGAATTGGACTAGCAAAATGACAAGGAATAACCTGTTTAATCGGCCATTGGGCAATTCTATCAACCCATTGACTAACCTCGTCAGTATTGCGATTAAGAATCAAAGTTTGCAAAATTGGCGCGACTATTAACCTACCCTCGCGACGCAAATTTAAAAAAGTCTTTTGCCAATCATCCCCCCATTGAAAAGGGAATAAACCAAAATAGGCTTTTTTACTCTTTTCCTTAGCAGTAAAAGCATCTAGAAAGACCTTAATCCAATTGGGAACAGCTAAAACAGGAGGTTGAAAATAAAGAGCAAAAAGACAAATTCTTTGCCAACCCCGACGGCGATTTTCTGGGGTATCCTCCACCAGATCCTTAGCCGTATTTTTAGCGTGAAACAGCAGCGGATAGGGGTCTAATTCTAAAATAGCGGGAGGATTTTCTGGGATAGAAATAATGCCATCGGTTAGCAGCAGAGTTTGAGAGTAGTGATGAAAAAAAGCCACTTCCGAGAAGTACCCCACATTCAGATCAATTGCGGGTAAAATTTCATAACTAAAATCTTTTCCTAAAGGAGTAGTTGTCGAGTCAGCAGGTAAAATTTCCGTTCGTTTTGCCGGTAAACCCAACCAACTCAAAGGTAAATTAAGAGGAAAACTCCATTGATTAGGAGCAACATAAACTATAGCCTTAGGAAAATAACGAGCAAAAGGACCCACAAAAACCTTATGTTCAATCCCAGAAATCGTCGGCAAAATAATATACTTAACTTCCCCGTGTTCACTTTCCAACTCACGCATTAAGCGAATACATTCCGGAGTCGGGGCCACAGGTGCATAAACAAATAAACCCCCAGATGCTAACTTAATTACCGTCATGCGAATCGGCACAACCACATAAAAAATACCCTGCAATTGCTCAAATGTCCAGAGCGTATCTTTCACCACTTCTTGGCGAATTGTCCGTCTTTGACCGTAGGGATAAAGTGGTACAATTGGCCAGAAAGGCCATGATAAATCTTGCGGACTAATTGCGGCTTTTGTCATCGTCTGATTCTATGGCTGAAAATCTCTATTTTAGTTATCATAAACCCTTCTAATCCCCATGACTAATAAACTGCCCATTGATTCTTTGGTCAATACTTGGAATAGTCTCACGGGGAAAGTGATGAAAAGACTCCCCATCGACCAGTTGACTAATACTGTCCTCCAGTGGTTTAGTGTCAGTGATAGTCAAGTAGCGGAAATTTTAGAAAAAGTCCGTCAAGAATTACCCACCACCGAGGCGCTGTTAATCGGTAAACCGCAAACGGGAAAAAGTTCGATTATTCGGGGAATAACGGGAGTTTCGGCGGAAATCGTCGGGCAAGGTTTCCGTCCCCACACCCAAAACACCCAGCGCTACACCTACCCCGCAGAAGATTTACCCCTGTTGATTTTTACCGATACGGTGGGGTTAGGAGATGCCTATCAACACACAGAGACGATAATCGCGGAATTATTGGCAGATTTAGCTGAAAATACGGGACGCGCCCAGGTTTTTATCGTGACGGTAAAAATTGATGATTTTGCCACCGATAGCCTTCTGGAAATTACCAAACAACTGCGGCAAAAATATCCTAAAATCCCCTGTTTACTGGCTGTAACCTGCCTTCATCAGCTTTATCCTCCTAATATCGCCGATCATCCCCCTTATCCTCCCGATTTCGAGGATATCAATCGCGCCTATCAAGAAATTAAAGAAACTTTTAAGGATTTATACGACAATTCTGTGATAATAGACTTTACCCTAGAGGAAGACGGTTACAACCCTGTTTTTTACGGTTTAGAGGCATTTAGAGACAATTTAGCCGATTTATTGCCAAAAGCCGAGGCTAACACCATCCACCAACTTTTAGATCGGGAAACCAGCGATAAATTAGGCCATCTCTATCGGGACGTGGCCCGACGCTATATGTTAGCCTTTTCCGTCATAGCGGCGACCTTGGCGGCGATTCCCTTACCCTTAGCGACTATGCCCGTTTTAACCGCCCTACAAGTGTCAATGGTGGGGGTTTTAGGCAAATTATACGGTCAAGTCTTAACCCCATCCCAAGCCGGCGGAGTCGTCAGTGCGATCGCTGGCGGCTTTTTGGCCCAGGCCATCGGTCGGGAATTGGTGAAATTTATCCCCGGTTTTGGCAGTGTGATCGCCGCTTCTTGGTCCGCTGCCTATACCTGGGCCCTAGGAGAGGGTGCTTGTGTCTATTTTGGCGATTTAATGGGGGGTAAAAAACCCGATCCTAAGAGGATTCAAAGGGTGATGAAAGAGGCTTTTTCTGCTGCCCAAGAAAGATTTAAAAATGTCGCCACGGGGGGAGATAAAATGTAGTTATTAGCCCCTTAATTGTTGGAGATAAAGCAGCCTAAGACAAGTAGCATATCTTCAAGTTAGCGAGATTTTAGTAACATTCGTCAGCTTTAGACCCACTGGAAATTTACTTGTGCTTCTGAACCAGATCTATGGTTCAATACAGTTGAATATATTACGTTCAAGTAATAGACAAAATATATCAAAAATGTGCCATCAGTTTCAGTGAGTAGCAGTATAATGGCTTTATGCAGTTTGACTGGGATAAAAATAAGGCAGAACGCAATCTATCAAAGCACGAAGTCTCAATTGAGGAAGCAAAAACTATTTTTGATGATTCTCTCTATGTTGAATTCTACGATACAGATCATTTAGAAGGAGTTGATATTATGTTAGTTAAAGGAATTAAAAAAGGCAAAATTATTGAGTTATTAGAGGAAGTTGATTTTCCCGATAATGAAGAGATATTAGTAGAAATTAGAGAGGTTAATGATTTTTGGTCAGCCTTGCAAGATTTTAGGCAAAGGGTAGATTTGGCAAGTCTTGATGATGATACTTTTGATAATTTACGGGACAAGTCAACGGGGAGAGATGTTCATTTATGACTCTCAAGTATTTACTAGATACTAATGTTTTGTCAGAGGCTAAACGACCTCAACCTAATCAGAAGGTCATGACAAAGCTCAGGTTATCTAAACGGGAAATAGCCACAGCTACTCTGGTTATCCATGAGCTATTATTTGGTTGTTTTCGACTTCCTTTGTCCAAAAAACGCCAAGACCTAGAAGATTATGTAAATAATGTTATTTTAGCCAATCTACCTTTATTCGATTATGACTTAAAATCAGCCCAATATCACGCACGGGAAAGGACAAGGTTATCTAAAGTTGGTAAGAGTCCTGCCTTTGTCGATGCTCAAATAGCGTCTATTGCTTTTACCAATAATTTGACTTTAGTTACCAATAATGTTGACGATTTTAAAGATTTTCAGGGTTTAGTGATTGAAAATTGGTTTCTCTAATCTAGGGTAAGTGCATCTTGACAATCCTTGACAAAATGAAGTTTATTGAGGTTGCTTACCCAGAGGACAATTCAGGCATATTTGATTATAATTTGCCATCTCAATTGTTAAGCAATAATCGACCAAATGGGTCGAGTTCGTAACTTTTATGATTGACTGGTATTACTTGAAATGCCTACACAGCAAGCGACTCACAAAATTGGCCAATTGTCAATAGCGTTTGAGATACGCTCACCCTGTCTTTTTAATCTACCCAGAGAGTTTACCAGTATCATGATATAACCTCACTTAAACTATTGATTTCTCACTCCTTTTTCTCTGTTCCCTGTTTTCTCAAACAAGAGACTTGGTACTTCAACAGGATGAGAATTGCTATAATTGAATTAATAGTTAGGGGACAAAATTATCCAAAAAGAACACAATGACATTTTCACAACGAAAAAATATTCAACCGACGGAGGTTCCTGTCCAGATAGATTCTATGGATAGGGGATTGCGTAATGGGTTATGGTCTGCTATATCATTAAAATTTGTAGAACCGGGTTCTTTGTACTACGTCCAGAAAGGCAATTGTCGCCATGTGATTGTCTTAAGGCGGTTATGGCATAATTATTTTAAGATGCCACTTGATGAATGCCCAACTTCTTGGCCTAAACTTGTTGAATTTATCCGTGAGCGTTTTTTCCAGTTTAAGTGGTACGAGGTTTACGATTTCATCGAATGCCTGATATATTCTTTTGATGAAAAGGACGAAAACATAGTTAGGGGTATGACCGAATTTATGAACAGTGTTATGGAACGAGACAACTGTGGCTATAGAATTGTTGATGGAAAGGTAGCAGACTTAATTGATGAACATACAATAGATTCTATTGAAAATGCGGCAAACCAAAATCGGTTTGCTGGTGCTGCCACACATATAACAACATCCGTTAGATTTCTTTACGATAGAGAAGACCCAGATTATCGTAATTCAATAAAAGAATCTATATCTGCGGTTGAATCTGCCTGTAGAGACTTTACGGGTGATCCAAAAGCTACACTTGGGAAATCAATCAAGAAAATTGAAGAAATGGGGTATCTTCATCCTGTTCTAAAGGAGGCTTTGTCCAAGTTATATGGATACACAAGCGATGAATCGGGAATACGCCATGCACTGATTGATCATAGCGCCGCAACAAAAGATGATGCCGTATTTATGCTTTCGGTTTGTTCAGCATACATTAATTACCTCATAGCCAAAAGTGCCTCAAGGCGATAGCGTTGTAGTACCTTAACCCCTATACTTTACCCACAGTTAAAAACGAAAGGAAAAAGGCAGTAAATCCGAGAGACTAAAACAATAATTTTGCTGGGTTCCACAGATAATAATCTCTGCTTGCGGCGCTAATTCGGCTATCCATTGACGACAGGCTCCGCAGGGAGTTAACTGACTAATATCATCCTTCCCATCGATACAGGCTATAGCGACCGCCCGTACTTCTCGATCGCCCGCTGCGATTATTTGCGCTAAAGTTGCCCTTTCCGCGCATAAACTCAAGCCATAACTAGCGTTCTCCACATTAGTACCAGCATAAATCTTTTTATCTGTCAAGACCGCTGCCCCCACCCCAGCAATTCTCATTTTGAAAACAAAAGAAGATAAAGTTCTCTATGTGAACAAGAGAACTTCTGTCTAATTATCATTTTTTTTCAAGATAATCATCATAATTAGCTTCAAGAGACAGTTTTAAAATATCTGCCCATAAAAA